>CAOJXI010000025.1 GCA_948465665.1 uncultured Clostridia bacterium
ACCAGGAGGCTTTTTAGGAAAGCCCCCTGGACCCGAAACCTTTTTAATCCGCCCCAGCTTGTACTCGTCTTAGCTTTCCCCCGCAAATTAGCTTTATCAAACCTACTATTAAGGAATGGTTTCTTCTTTTTTCTGAGCAGCCATCCGATATTCTCCCGGAGTAACTCCCTCCACCTTCTTAAATACCCGAATAAAGTTCTGTGGATTATTATAACATAAATAATTACTAATCTCCTGAATTTTCATATTGCTTTGAGCCAAAAGCCTTTTAGCCTGTTCAATCCGGTATAAATAAAGGTACTCTTTAAAACTATATCCCATTTGCTGGCGAAAAATTCTGCTGACATAGGAGGGGTGGTATCCAATTTTAGAAGCGCAGTATTCCAATGTCAGCGGCGTATTATATTCCTGATGGACAATTTCTGAAACCTGTTGGGCAAGAGAAGCTTTAGGGTGTTCGGTTTGTATCATCAGGGCTGGATGGATAAGCTTAGACAGCAGCCAGGCTTCCACATCCCGGCTGTAACCCAGTTGGAGCAGTTCTGATAATTCCGGGGGCTTGGGGGAGTCTGTTCCGGCAGATATTGCTTTTTCGCGGAGAAATTCGCTGACAGTAATCATCAGTTTGGCCATAGCATATTCAAACTCTCTATATGGGACAGGCTGGCGGAAAAGCAGGTCAATATAATCATGCAGAAGCATGGCGCATTTTTCCCCATCCCTGTCTTTCAAAGCCGACATTAAAGAATCCAGTGTCTGTTTTGGGAAAAGAAATTGGGATTGTATCTGCTTGTCGATTCCATCGTAAAAGCGGACAGAACCCCCGTTGGCGCTGCTGGGATATTTGAGAGCTTCCCCGGCGTGCAGAAAAGCGAGATGGGTTCCAGAAAGGTTTCCATAAGGGTCACTGATTCCCACTGCAAGCTGGATATGCAGCGTACAAAGCACCATATGTAAAAGTTCGTTGCACATTTTTTCAGTTTCAGCCCGGGCTGACTGGGGGACAGGGGAAGATGAACGGTGAAGAATCAGGAATCCATTTCCGCGTATAGAAGAAAATAGTATCTCCTGGCTGGAAAAAAGCTCGTCCGCGATATTTTTTACAGCAAAAAGAATGAGGTCAGTGTCCATCATGCGAAAGTCGGAATCAGTGGAATTTTCAATCTTGTACAGGGTAAGGAAAAACCACTTTTCATTGGTAGAAAGGGAAAGGAAGCGGCACCGTTCCTTAATCTGCTGTTCAGAAACCCTCCCATCCAGAAGGTTGAGGAAAAATAAATTTTCTACCTGCCCTTTCTGCTCTCCCAGCATGGTTTCCAAAAGCTGGTTGGATTCCCTCATCGAGTCCATATAGTGGGAGAGAACAGAAAGTTCGTCACAGGCTGTATCGTCCACAGTTCCATCCTGCCTGCGGACGCTGGCAATCAGTTCTTCCATAGGCCGGTAAATACGGGTTGTAAAGGCGTTCAGCGAGTAAAGCGCCACAAAAATAATAGAGATGGCTATGGCAAGCAGGGTAGCGGTGAAAAAGGTGGATTCCAAATGCAGCTGCCCATATGGGGTAAAGGAACAAAACTGCCATTCCACATAATCGGAGGACAGGCGGGTAACGCCCCATTTCTTCCCGCTGATAGAGGCAGTAAAATGTTCGCCTTCCGGCTGTTCAAGGGATTCCCGGTATCGGGTGAGAAATTCCTCATTGTCCAGGAGGGGAACATCAGGCTCGGATGAGAGGAAAAAGGCCACCTGCTCCCCATTGCAGTCCAGAACCAGAAGGTTTTCCGCCCCGCTCTCCTGGCAGCTTACATCAAAAAGCTGGGCTTTTGGAATTTCTACCACAAAAATTCCAAAAACCGTGGAGGATGAATTATTTACTGTTTGTATCATATAAAGGATGTCGCCCTGTTCTAAAACAACTGTCCCCAGTTTGGTTTTCGTCAGGGGGGTTTCGGAATACCTGGCAAGGGCTGCCAAATCTAGGATAGGCTGAACCCTTTGGACTTCTTTTTGGAAAAAGCCGGAACTGTCCAGCACCCAGCCCCCAAGTTCGCTGATTAAAGTAATATTGGCGGTAATGTTTTCCTTTTCAATGAGGGCCTGCGTCTCGTTAATCCTGCGCCGCAAACCGTTGACATTGGAAAAAGTTGTCCAGTTATATTTAAATACAGATAACTGAAGCGATTCCACCGTTGAAGGAAGGACGCTCAGCTCGTATATGCTTTGGTCAATACGGGAAAGCTTTTTTTCAATAGCTGCCTGGGTGGAAAAGAGCAGCTTCTCCTCTACCATATCTACATTGGCGGTAATCTGCCGGGTTACGCTCACATAGCAAAACAGACTGAATATTACTACTGGGACTACCGACAGAATACAACCGAAAATAAGAAATTTGGAAAGGAGCTTCGGCTTTCGGAAAAAGGAGCGGATATTCATAGTCAGCCTCCCTGCCGCAGCACTGTATATTTTTTAATGAGCCAACTTTATTGCTGCTCCTTTCATTATATCATGGGTATGGACATGAAACAAATGCTTTTTTTGCAGGAAATTCCAGCCATAAATAATATCATTTGAGGAAAACCTGAAAAACAAAAGAAATGAGCATAAAAATACGCATTTCTAACCCTAACTCCTACTTGTTTTTTAAAATTTTCATAAGAAATGAGTATGGTATTACAGGAGGAAATTATCTGGAAGGCTTATTTTACAGGCCCCCCTTTCAAATGATTATTGTATTTTTTCTGCCTCCGCGATAAAGTGAAAACAGGATATCCGCCGCTATGGTTTTCTGGATGGCGGATCTATCCCACAATATAAATAATGGATTTTATATGAAAATTGAGGAGGTTATCTAATGAAACAGTTAAAGAAGGTTCTTGCCGCCGTATGTGCAGGCGCAATGCTTACCAGTATGGCAGCCGGATGCAGCAGCACCCCTTCTTCGTCCAGCTCTGCCCTCGGGAGTACAGCCCCATCCAGCAATACCCCTGCGGCAGACTCTAATTCCCCAGCGCCTTCCGGTTCCCAGGCAGCTGGTGAAGAACCATTTGCTATCAGCATTTTGGCACAGACCTTTGCAACCGAGATGCAGAAACCGGAATCCCCTGTCTGGAAGCAGATTGAGGAGTACACCAATACCAAACTGGATATTACCTGGAAGCCCTCCGCTGGATTTGATGAAAACATCAATATTCTGGTTGCCTCCAATGATCTGCCAATGGTGACGGCAGTCCGCGACAATAAAGCCCCTGTTATTGTGCAGGCAGTCAACGGCGGCGTGTTCTGGGAAATTAAGGACGAATACTTACAGCAGTATCCCAACCTAAGCAAAATGAATAAAGATGTTGCCAACAACGTTTCCTATGACGGCAAAATATACAGCCTGTACAAATCCGCAGACCTGGCAAGGAGCGGCTGGCACTACCGCAAAGACTGGCTGGATAAACTGGGGCTGTCCGAACCTACTACCCTGGATGAACTTTATAATGTAATCCATGCCTTTACCTTTAACGATCCTGACGGCAACGGGAAAGACGATACCTTTGGACTGGCAATGGCTGCGGATATTGCAGTCAAGCTCCAATTCCATAGTATGGTAATCGCTATGGGTGGTGGCAATGAATGGGAGGCCGATGGAAACGGCGGCGTGCAGCCCACCTTTATGACCCAGCCCTATATTGACGCCATGGACTTTTTCCGTAAAATTTACGCAGAAAAGGCAATGAACCAGGATTATCCCTCTGCCTCCAAGAACAATATCTATGAATATTGGTCTTCCGGCCAATGCGGGATGTTCTATATGTCCATGTATGATTCCTACGGTCAAAGCGTACAGAACATTAAAAAGACCATTCCTGAAGCAGAAAATGATTTCTTTACCCTGATAAAATCCAAAATAGACGGAAGTTACCGCTGCTATCCTACCTCTGGCTGGAAAGGCATGTATATGATGTCCAAGAAGGCAGTTAAAAGCGAGGACGACCTGCTGAAAGTTCTTGGTTTCTTTGATAAAATGGAAGATCAGGCTATGCAGGAACTGACCGGTTACGGCGTAGAGGGCGACCACTTCACCGTAAAATCTGACGGAACCATTGATTTGATTAACCGCGAGGATTTTTCCACTGTCTGCGGGGACTTTGGACAGCTCCAGCTCAACTGGTCTGACAACAAACGCACAGCCAATTATGAATACCTCCAGAAAAAAGTTTTGGACAATATTGCAGCCAATGAGCCTTACGCCATTGCCAATGTGGTAAACCCCTTTATTTCCGAAACCCAAAGCTCTTTGGGCGGAACCCTGGATCAGATGATCTATGATGCAAGGGACAAGTACATCATTGGCGCGCTTGACCTGGACGGCTTCAACGCTGTGGTTGCACAGTGGAGGGCCCAGGGCGGCGACAATATCATCAAAGAATATTCTGACGCATATAAAGCGGCAGGCGGCAAATAATCCTGATTCTTGTTTGGATATCATTTTTCCTGTAACAAAAAGGCGTTCCTATCTTTACCGGCGGGAACGCCTTTTGCCTTGATACATATAGAAAGCCGCTTATTATAAAATCATTACAGGGAGGACAGCAGCTATGCCTAAAACAGCCTCTGTTCCTGCAAGCGCAGCAAAAAAACATGGCTTTTGGGCGGTTCTGAAAAAATACCGCGCCTTTTACCTTATGTTAATTCCCGGCATCCTTTACTTTGCTATCTTTAAATACGGCCCCATGTGGGGTCTTACCATAGCCTTCCAGAATTACAACCCCTTCCAGGGTGTCCTTGGCAGCCAGTTTGTTGGACTGGCGCACTTCAAGCGGTTCCTCACCAGCCCTGAATGTGGGCAGCTTTTCCGCAATACCTTGCTTCTGGCTGTTTTTAATCTGGTCTTTTACTTCCCGCTCCCAATCATTATTGCCCTGATGCTCAACGAGGTAGGGAATAAATGGTTCCAGAAAATTGTGCAAAGCCTTATTTATATCCCCCACTTTATTTCCTGGGTAGTAGTGGTTGGTTTATGTTACATTATGTTCAACAACCAGAACGGCAGCATTACCCAGCTTTACAACCAGCTTACTGGCGGGCAGCTTAACATCCTTATGAGCGCGACAGCGTTCCGCCCTATGATTGTAATCCAGATGATGTGGAAGGAAGCAGGATGGGGGACAATCATTTTCCTGGCTGCGCTGGCAGGGGTGGATGTTCAGCTTTATGATGCGGCTTACATAGACGGCGCGACCAATTTCCAGCGGCTTTGGCATGTAACCCTTCCTTCTATCCGGGGGACGGTTGTCACGATGTTTATTTTACGGCTGGGGAAATTTATGGATACTGGCTTTGACCAGATCTACAATATGCTCAATGCCATGAACCGGGATGTGGGCGAAGTGTTCGACACCTATATCTATCAGCTGGGCATGGTTGCCGGGCAGTACAGTTACAGTACCGCTGTAGGGTTCTTTAAATCCATTATTGCGCTGGTACTGGTTATTATTACAGACCGGCTTTCCAAAAATATGGGTGAAGACGGTGTATTTTAAGGACAAAGGAGGCGCTTTTTATGGTTAAAACAAAATCTTTGGGCTACCGCGCAGGCATGGCGCTCATCTACATTCTCCTTGCCTTAATCGCCCTGTTCTGTGTGATTCCCTTCATTCATGTGATTGCCGCGTCCCTCAGCACCCCTGAATATTTGGCAAGCGCGGGGTTTATATTATGGCCTGTCAAGTTTTCTCTTGATACCTACCGTTACATCTTTTCTACTTCTACTGTTTTCCATGCTTTGGGAAATACCGTATTTATTACTGTCTGCGGTACGGTTGTCAATATGATTATGACTGTACTGATGGCTTATCCTTTGGCGCACAATTACCTTCCCGGAAAAAAGGTGATTAACTTTCTGGTGGTCTTTACCATGATGTTTTCCGGCGGCATGATCCCCAACTATATCATTGTAAGAGGGCTGAACCTTATCAATTCTTATTGGTCTGTGATTCTTCCAGGGGCTATTAATGCCTTTAACCTCATTGTTCTGCGCAACTTTTTTGCACAGATTCCCCCTTCATTGGAGGAATCCGCCCGTATGGATGGGTGCAGCGAGTTTAGAATCCTGGTTCAGATTATTTTGCCGCTGTCTATGGCTTCGCTGGCAACCATCACGCTGTTTTACGCAGTGGCACACTGGAACCAGTTCCAACAGCCCCTTTTGTACCTCAACGATTCTGAAAAATGGCCCATCCAGATTTTACTGCGCCAAATGGTTATTCTGGCTTCCGGCGCGGGGCTGGGCGATTCCGGGGCTATGGAGGAAAGCTATGTTGTCCCCCAACAGAGTGTTAGGATGGCGGTTATTGTCGTTTCCACTGTGCCGATTCTGATTGTATATCCCTTTCTTCAGAAGTATTTCACCAAAGGCGTTATGGTCGGCTCTGTAAAAGGATAATCCCCGTTACTCAGGCGTTTCCTGCTGCTCTGCAAAAACCACCTTTACAGAGGTGCCCTGTCCCGGCTGGGAAGCAAAAATCATCTCTGCCTGATAAGCCTGTACGATCTGTTCGCAGAGCGCAAGCCCCAGCCCAGCCCCGCCGTCCCTGCGGCTCCGGGCTTTGTCCGCCCGGTAAAACGGTTCCCGGATGTGGGCAAGCTGTTCAGCAGACATTCCCTTCCCGTTGTCCTGGACGAAAAGCACATCTTTTCCGTCTTCATGGAAAGCCCGCACCAAAACCTTCCCCTCTCCCGGCTTGCAGGCTTTTATGGCGTTTTCAACCAGGTTATCCAGCAGCAGGCGCAGTACTTCCAAGTCGCCGGAGAGGGTTTTGATTTCCCGCCGAAAGGCAACAGATACTTGTTTTTTTGCAGCCTTGTATTGGGTGGAGCTTCTGACCGCCTCAAACAGTGCAGCGGCATCCAATGGTTCCCAATTCAGGTTTCCGCCGCGCATGGAAGCCAGGTCTAAAAGCTGTCCCGCCATGTTCTGCATCCGTTTGCACTCGGAAAGGATATATGCCAGGGCGGATTGCTGGTCTTCCGGTGAAACTGCCGCTTTCTGAAGGTATTCGGCATAGCCGTAAATGGTGGTCAGGGGGGTCCGCAGTTCATGGGAGAAATTATCAATAAACCGCTGTTTCTGCTCCGCGGCCTGTTGTAAAGAAACCATCTGCCTTTGGATTTCCCCGGCCATCTGGTTAAAGCTCCGGGAAAGCTCCGCCAGCTCATCCCGCCCGGAAATTGGGAGCCTTTCCCCAAAATTCCCGGCGGCGATGCTTTGTGCAGCCCTGGATACCCTTTCCAGAGGGTGGAACAGGAAGTTCATCAGCAGGTAAAGGCATCCGGTAAACAGCACTGTAAACGCAGTGCCAGCCAGCAGGAGCAGGTTCCTGTTCTTCCGCCAGCCTTCCAATTCTTCCCGCAGGTCAAAACGGTAGGCAAGGGTATAACTTTGGTATGGTTCGGGAAGCCGTCCCGCAGCCCATAAAAAGCGTTTATCCTCAATAACTGTCAGCCTGTCCGTCTGGGATATGCCGGAAAAATCCAGCGGGAGGGCAGTATTGTTGTCCAGATTGGAATAAACAGGCTCCCTGTCCTGATAGAGAAGTACATCTGTCAGCCCGTCCTGTGAAAAATACAGGTAGGGGAGCATAAGTTCATCAATAAAAGGGGGAATCTCTATCTCACGCATATCCAGCGCCCGCATATCCCGCAGAAGGGACGAAACAATCATATAATGTTCCCCCAAGCAGCGTTCCCTTTGCGTCCGCAGAATCCCTTGGAGCATTGCGGAAGCCGCCAGAAGCACCGCCCCATGGAAGAAAAGCAGGAACAGACCAAGGGTCATAAAAAGCGTTTTATTTTTCATTGTTCTGTCTCCAAACGGTATCCAAGTTTGTAGACGGTGCGTATCTGTTTTTCAAGTCCGAGTTTTTTCCTCAGCCGCTGGATGTGTACGTCAACGGTACGGGTATCCCCCTCAAAATCATACCCCCACACCAGTTCCAGCAGACGTTCGCGGGAAAGGGCGATATTGCGGTTGATTACCAGGGTTTCAAAAAGCTCGTACTCTTTGGGGCTGCATTCTGTCTCAATGCCGTCCCGCCAGATGCGGCGGCTGTCAAAATCAATGCGCACTCCCGCAATTTCAAAGTCATTCCGTTTGGGTTGAACACGGCGCAGAACTGCTTCCACGCGTGCCAAAAGCTCCAGCATTTCAAAAGGCTTTACAATGTAATCATCCGCTCCCATGGTCAGCCCTTTTAGCCGGTCGGAAAGCCCGCTTTTGGCTGTCAGGAAAATGGTGGGCTGGCTTTTGTACCGCTCAAAAACTTCAAAGCCGTCCAGCTCAGGAAGCATGATGTCCAATATCATGAGATCATAAGCTCCCTGCGCCAGCTCGTCAAGGGCGGTTTTTCCGTCAAAGACCGAATGGCAGCGATGCCCCACAAGTTCCAGGTTGCGGCGAATTAATTCATTTACAGGCTCTTCGTCTTCTACAATCAGGATATTTGCCAATTCTACCCCTCCCGGTTATCAGCTATCATTATCAGAAAAATGCTCCCATGCCGCCCATAAAAAGAGAGCATGGAAGCACTGTCTGTCCCATTATATCATAATGCGCAGCGAAATGGTATATGGGGAATTTCTGTCAGGGCCTTTGGCTGTCATCTCCGCTTTTATAAAATATTTCTGCATCATCAGAAACCTTTTCTATATTTGTTATCTCGTCTGCTCCCGCTCCCGCTTTTATTTGGCGGTGCAGGGCTTCTGTTCCCATATCAGCAAAAACTATCCATTCCTCATACTGGATGCCAACCAATGTCTGGTCATGCTGGGAAATCTCAATTTTCGCCCGCCTGCCGTTTTCGCCGGTCAGGGTGACAGCGACAAAAGGATCGTTGGCTGTATACCCTTGGGATGTGTATTCGGCGGAGACAATTTTACTTTGTACAACGTTAAAACGCTCCCCTATTTCTTTTGCTTTTTCCTTATAATTGGAAGCGTTTTTGGAAAGCTCTTTGTCAAACCCGCTGAAACCGGAAATCTCCGGTCCGTCAACATACCTTACCACCTGGCAACAGAATATATTTCCCGTTACAGCATCCACATTAAAATCGTACTTCTTTATACCAGGGTTGTCAAGAGATACCTTTTTCCCCGGAAGCTCGACGCTTCCATACCAGTAGGCGCGGGGGAACAATTCTGTTGCCGGGAAATACTTCATGGTGATATTTGCGTCTTCCAGGTCAATGCCGAAAATCTTTTCTAGTTCCTGCGCGCCTATGCTGGCAGCCTGCTCCATTGGAATATCCTTTGCATCGGGGCTGCCTCCAAACTCATCTTTTTCGATGATATAGTTAGCCTCTTCATTGCTTTTCTGCAGCTCTTGATTGGAACTGTTTGCCAGGGGCAGGGCTGTTTCAGGAAGGACGATACGGCTGTAACTGGTGGGAACCTGAGAAGTCCCGGCGGATTCTGCTGCCAATACGCCTTCGCTGAGCCATCCAAAAACAAGGGTTCCTGCCGCAATCATACCGGCTGCCGCCAAAAGGACATTTTTCCCGGAACGGGGTGTTTTTTCTTTCATTTTCTGTTAGAGTCTCCTTTCGGTTGATGTATTTGTGATCACGGTTAAAGAATAACCTGGATGCATCATCAATTTATCATGAAGATGTTGCGAAGTTGTAAAAATCAAAATTTTTTCTACAAACACTTTTTTATTTGATATAATAAAAATGAAAAACAATTATTAAAGGGGGAGTTTCCAAATGATTATCACAGATTTAAAAGCAGATCTTATCCGCAGCCGTTCCTGGGTTCATGCCGACCACATCGGCCACGTCCACCCCGGCCAGGAACGCCCTTCCACCGTCACCATGATCCGCATTGAAACTGACGAAGGAATTACCGGTTACAGCTTTTCCGGTGAAACTTATTATACGCCCAAGGAAGGTATTGAGCTTCCCGGAGGCCCTGTCAGCGAAGCGCTCCGCCAGGTTGACCCCGTGGCGGTCAAGAATACCGCAAATTCTACCCTTAACCTGCTTCGGAACCGTATTCGCCCGGTGATTGTCGGGCAGGATGCCCTTAGCCGGGAAAAAATCTTCCATATGCTGTACAAAATGCAGCGGAGCAACCACAATTCCGGCCTGACAGATTCCCTTTTGGCGCAGGTGGATAAGGCATTATGGGATTTATTTGGAAGATACTGCGGACAGCCTGTATATAAGCTTTTAGGCGGGCACCGCACCAAAGTAAAAGCTTATGCCAGCACCATGGTAGGGGATCATTTCCCTGGCGGGCTGAGTTCCCCGGAAGATTACGCCGCCTTTGCAAAACAATGTATAGCAGAGGGTTACAAAGCCATCAAGCTCCACACCTGGGCAGACGACAGCTGGGACAATGATAATGTTATCGGCAAGCCGGATGTGAAAAAGGATATTGCCTGCTGCCGGGCAGTTCGGGAAGCGGCAGGGCCTGACGTTGACCTGATGCTGGACTGTTTCCATTATTATGACCGTTACGAAGCTTTTGAGCTTGGAAAAGCAATACAGGATTTAAACTACTTATGGTATGAAGAACCCATGGAAGAATATAATGTAAGCTCCTACAAATGGCTGAAATCCAAGCTGGAGATTCCGATTATCGGGCCGGAAGTAGCAAAGGGGAAATACTTCACCCGTGCGGAGTGGATCTCAAACCAAGTCTGTGATATTGTGCGCACCGGGAGCGGGGATGTAGGCGGGATTACCCCTATGATGAAAACCGTCCACACCTGCGAATCTTTTGGGATACCCCTGGAAATCCACGGGACAGGGAGCGCGAACCTCCATGTCATGGCAGCTATGATGGTTCCGGGCAAGTATTACGAGCGGGGGATGCTCCATCCTTTCCTGGAATACAACAACTGCCCGCCATGGCTGAACCAGCCTATTGATTCTATGGACAAGGAAGGGTATGTGGCAATCCCGCAGCTTCCGGGGCTGGGTTATGATATCAACTGGGATTATATTAAGGAAAATTTACTAGAAACCAATTAATAAAACAGGTAAGGGCGGTTCAAAGTCGAACCGCCCTAAATTTATGAAAAATATTGGATAGGAAAACAGAGGGTAAGCACTTGCAATACCCTCTGTGTCTTACCGCCCATCCCCTGCCGGCTGGGGATGGGCGGTTTATCTTATACAGTTAATCTAAAAACTATATTTTAATGAAGTTCAGCCATGCCAGTATCATTATTGCAGAAGTTGGAGGACGCTCTGGGGCTGCTGGTTGGCCTGGGCAAGCATTGCCTGGGCGGACTGCACCAGAACATTCATCTTGGTGTAGTTCATCATTTCTTTCGCCATGTCGGTGTCGCGGATACGGCTGTTTGCTGCGCTCAGGTTTTCAACAGCAACGTCTAAGTTGTTGATGGTGTGCTCTAAGCGGTTCTGCAGTGCGCCCATATCTGCACGGGCAGTGGAAACGGTATTGATAGCAGTTTTGATCTTGTCAATCGCGTTGCTGGCGTTTTCCTCTGTCATAATCCCGTTTTCTCTCAGCTCATCCAGCTTCAAGCCTGCAGAACTCATATCTGCAATGTTGACTTTCATCTTATTGAAGTCGTCAGCAGTATCGCCGATCTGGAGGGTCAAAGCCTTGCCAACTTTAGCGGCAGCATCAGCGGCGGCTTTATCAGCTTCTTCCTGGGCCTTGGCGGTAACGTCAACGTCAACCTGGGAAATGCCAATATAGCTGGCTAAATTCTTCATGGTGGACATATCGGTAGAATCCTTCGCTTCGGCAAGCTGCTTCAGGCCGATTTCACCGCCAGTACCAGCCTGATGTGAAACACTAAAAGTTTTGTTATCTGCGGCAACTTCAGAAAGTTTGCTTGAAATCTTCTCAAGGAAATCGGTATCGTCGGCTTTCAAGCCTTCTACATAAACAGCGCCTTCCACATCCTTGTATTTGCTGTCCTCACCGATGGCGATAGTATATTCCTGATCGCCCAGCCTAATCTTGGTTCCATCCTGGAGGTCATCAGCGGTAAGGGTCAGGGTGGTGCTTGCCAGTTGATCTACAGCGGGTTTGCCTGCCATGATAACATGTTCAGTACCATAGTTTAAATAACCAGTTGTACCATTAGTATAAGCATCTACACCGTCTTCCTTGGTAATACCAGCAACGATAGTAGCAGGAGTAGTTGTACCTGTAAAGGCAACACTGGAAACGCTATTTCCACTACCTTCTTTACCAGTAACTTTATCTGTAAAGATTAGGGCATTAGCCCCATCATCCGTTACAGTAAAGTAGTCAGACAATGTCACAGTTTTTCCATCAATGGTCGCCTCAGCATTACCAATAGCAGTTACCCACTGTGCGACGGTAGTTGCAGCAGCAACGTCTGCGGTTTTAAATGCAACATCATTACCATCAATTTTCAAAGTAACAGTTGCACTATGATTCGTCTCAGTACCTTGTCCAACAGTAATGTCACCAGTGGTGAAGGTACCAGCAGTTGCAGCAACTGGAGAACCTGCTACACCTGTAATAGTCACATCAAAGTGACGATTAGGCTTGGTGCCCAAATTATCAGTAGCAGTAAAGACCAAATTTTCGCCATCAGCCTTTACAGTATACTTATTGCCAGCATTATCTGTAAACCCAGCAGTTTTCAATTCTTCGGCAAAAAATGCCGCTAACTCTTTAGAATCCACCTTGGTGCCATCGGCTAAAACATTTCCGTCAGCATCCAGCATTTTATTCTCGGCAAGATCAATAGTTTTACCATCAACCTTGATAGTAATTTTAGTTGTATTTTGGCCATCTACAACCACATGACTAACGCCATTCAAATTAACCTTAAAGCCTGCGGAACCAGTATTAGCGAAGTCTGTTTCCAAAATGGTTTTGCTTCCAACATCAGTAATAGCATTAGTAGTGCTTTCAGGCAATATCTTACCAATAACCTCATCAGCAGAAGATTCTTTTTTATAAACAGCTTCTACATTCTTAGCAGCTTCGGCGGCAGCGTCCGCAGCTTCGGTGCTGGAATCCAGGGAACCGTCCAGCAGTTTAATGCCGTTAAAGTTTGCAGATTTGGAAATTCTGTCAATTTCATCAAGAAGCTGATCCATCTCAGCTTGAAGCGCTTCACGGTCAACCTCATTCTGGTAAGTTCCGTTAGCAGATTTCGCAGCCAGTTCAACCATACGGTTCAGCATGGAATGTACTTCTGTCAGGTTTCCTTCTGCTGTCTGGATCAAAGAAATACCGTCCTGTGCATTCGCGGAAGCAGTTTCCAACCCTGTAATCTGGGCTTTCATCTTTTCGCTGATTGCCAGACCTGCCGCGTCGTCGCCAGCGCGGTTAATTCTGAAGCCAGAAGAAAGTTTCTCCAAAGACTTTGCAACTGCGCTGTTGTTCATGCCTAACTGACGGTATGCGTTGAGTGCCATTGTGTTAGTTCTTACGACCATTCCCATGATAATACCTCCATGCAGCCCTCTTCCCTGAATTGTAAGCATCCTGCTTCATTCTTATAAGGGAAGGGCTTTTCTAAAAATAAATTATTTATTCAAACACTGCCATCCCGCCGCGCGCTGACGTTTGGCAATGCTGAAATCAAAATGTTATGCCAGGGATTTTTTGCTGGTGGTAATTTTAGAAAGTTTTTCATGTTGGACAGTATCGGGCGGGTACAGCTCCCCACGCGAAATCTTAACATCCTTTGGGGCGTCAATCGCAAGCTTAAACTTATGCCCGCTCTTATCTGTCTCAACAAACTTGATATAAATATTATCCCCTATGACGATGCTTTCCCCCAGGTTCCTTCCCAGTAACAACATGGCCTCATGCCTCCCATTTACAAAAAGTTGAAAGTTTCATTCGGCAGGAACTTACAATAAATTTGCAATAAAGTATACTTTTTTGTAAGCTGCTATATTTTTTGACAGCAAATAAATGGCTTAATAATGCGGAAAAGCAAATATGAAAAAGGGTGCAGAAATGAAAAGTTTTCCATTTCTGCACCCTTTTTTCGACATTATATGCTATAATGAAGGATAAATTAAGGAATTACAAAAAATTCCCGACTCTTTCTGTAAAAACTAAGGCAGGATGGACGCTATATGATTTAAGGGGGGAAAATAAAAATGCGCGTGCTGCATGTTGTTGGACGTTTAGGCATGGGAGGGGATTCTGTCGTTATCCTGTCTGTAAAGAAATATTTACAGGAACAAGGGGTCACTTTTGATTTTCTCACTCATAAAGGCTGCCATGGGAAAACCGTTGAACAGGTAAAAAATTCTGGCTCAAAAGTATGGATATTCCCCGGAGATGTATGGCGTATGGGGATAATTGGGTATTTCTTTGGGGTGTGTTGGCTGCTCCATAAAAATCATTATGACGCTATACAGTTTCATACATCCTTGCAATCCGGCGTTGGCCTTCTGGCTGCAAAACTGTCCCATGTGCCGGTTCGTATCTGTTATGCCCATGCTGCAAACATACAGAGAAAAATACATCCTGCCATTAAAATGTTCCTTGCGCCAATCCTGCGAAAACTTATTTCAAGAAATGCAACTGTTTGCGCTGCTTGTGGAAAAGAGGCGGGAACCTTTTTGTTTGGAAAAAAGCCCTATTGTCTGATTCCCAATGGAATATCCCCATCTCTTTACCTTCCCAGTGCGGAAATGTCCCTAAAAGCGCAGAATCTAAAAGAAAAACTTCACATTTCTCCAAATGCAGTTGTACTTGGGCAGGTTGGACGCCTTGATTGGATGAAAAATGCTTTCCATAGTCTAAGAACCGCTTTCCTCCTGGCAGAAAAAACAGAAACAGTTTTGTTATATATCGGAGAGGGACAAGAACAAAAAGCGTTAGAAGAAACTGCTGAAAATTTTTGCGCAAAGAGAGAAAGCCTAAAAGTAATATTTCCAGGACGGCAAAAGAGGGAAGAACTTCCGATTTATTATCATATTTTTGATTTTCTGCTGATTCCCTCAAAGGCTGGGGAAGGATTGCCGCTGACCCTTTTAGAAGCCCAGGCTGCTGGCTGCCATGTCCTTGCGTCAGAACTGATTCCCAAAGAAGGAGATATTGGATTGGGGCTTGTCCAATTTTTACCGGCTGATAAACCAATTTTATGGGCGGAGAAAATTCTGCATCAAAACACAACCCCATCCCCTGACGTGCTGCAAATTGAAGAAAAATTTAATGAATCCGGGCGTTGTGAAAATACAACGGCTGAAAGGTGGATGCAGCTCTATTTTTGTACAAAATAACGGTTCCTTTTCTGCTAAACTATTGTATTTGTTAAGCAACCATGATAAACTATGATTATAACGCCCCAATCTGGAATGATGCAAAAAATATAGGACAGAAAGGACAAATCAATATGAGCAGTACATATCAAAATCCGGTGCAGCGCGGTTTTTTCCCTGATCCTTCGGTTGTGCGTGTAGGCGATGATTACTATATGGTAAATTCTACATTCCAATACTTCCCCGCCATTGCCATCAGCCATTCCAAAGACATGGTTCATTGGCATGTTATCGGCCATGCTGTTACAGATTCCGATGATCTTGACCTCCAATGTATCCGTGATTCCCACGGCATATGGGCGCCGGATATATCCTACCACAACGGGAAATTTATTATTATGGCAACGCTGCGGCTTAACGCGGACGGCAAACGCGGCAACAATGTAATGCGCAGGCAGCTTGTAGTAACTTCTGATAAACCGGAAGGCCCATACAGCAAACCAAGCTGGATTGAGGTAGACAGCATTGACCCGTCGCATTTTATTGACGATGACGGCAAACATTACATGGTAATCAGCCCTGGCATTAACCTGGTTCCCCTAAGCGATGACTGCACAAAAGCAACAGGGGATGTTATTCCTGTATGGAAAGGGACTGGTGAGAGGGCGTCAGAGGGCCCGCACATTTTAAAACATGGGAAATATTATTATGCGATCCTTGCAGAAGGCGGCACGGGCTATGGGCATGGGATCAACGTAGGGCGTTCTGAAAACCTTTTCGGGCCTTATGAATCGTCCCCTTATAATCCGCTGATGCGCCAATTTGACCCTGACGCGCCGATTCAAAGAACCGGACACGGAAAGCTGATCCAGACACAGAACGGCGACTGGTGGGTTTACTACCTTATGGGCAGGCCAAACCAGGGGCATTATACTACAATAGGCAGGGAATCAGGCTTAGATCCTGTCAAATGGCTTGACGATGGATGGTTCATTATTAATGACCGCAAAGGCCCAAGTACAGTACAGGTTTCCCCTGATTTGCCGCAGCATCCCTTTGAAAAATGGACAAAAGACGACTTTGACAGCGAACAGCTTAATTTAAACTGGGAGTTTGTACGGAATCCCGCTAAGGGCAGCTATTCCCTTACAGAAAGACCAGGATATTTCCGTATATGGACTTTGGATGGACAGCTTTCAGAAATCCGGGCAAAAAATACTTTGCTTAGGCGCGAACAGGAATTAAGCTATACTGCTTCAACTAAACTTGAATTTTATCCCTCCAGGGACGGCGAACAGGCAGGGCTGACCTGCTATTACAGTACGGCAACTTATGCGAGGTTCTCCCTCTGCTTTGAGGAAGAAAGAAAACTTCAGCTTGTTATAAACCGGAATCACGGCGAGGAGCTTGTGGCTGAAGTGAAAGACATTAAAGAACAGGCGGTGTTTTTGAAAGTTGTAGTGGATAAGCTAACTAGAACTTTCTATTACAGCTATGACGGGAAAGACTGGATTCATGCAGGTACATTGGAAAATTGTATTTATTTGTGCGATGAGGGTGTCCCGGATGACCCGAAACGCCATACAGGGACTTTGGTTGGAATTTATGCCAATAACGGCGGATGCGGTACCCGTATTCCTGCTGACTTCGATTATTTTGAGTATATAGATTAGGCTAATTTGCGGGAGTAACCTAAGATGAGTACAGGCTGGGGCGGATTAAAAAGGTTTCGGGTCCAGGGGGCTTTCCTGAAAAGCCCCCTGGTCGCGTCCGCAGGCGCGAAATACCCCAGCAGTCTTAAAGCCAAGGGAAACCTTACCTAAAAGGCTGATAACTAACCGCTTCGTCAGTATTTTAATAAAAAGCCCGCTGGAATTGC
>CAOJXI010000026.1 GCA_948465665.1 uncultured Clostridia bacterium
GGGCTTTTTAGGAGTGCAGCTCCGCTGCACAACCCCCTGGACCCGAAACCTTTTTTATCCGCCCCAGCTTGTACTCGTCTTAGCTTTCCCCCGCAAATGAACCTTATCAAACTCCCATTTTTAAACCCTATTCTCTGTTTTCCATTTACCGACCCGGATAACAAAGTCTATCGGCATAAGGGAGCCTTTCTCTGTCATCCTGCCCAAAATAGTTTCTGCCTCTTGGAACTCTGCCAGTTTTGGAAGCTGGCAGGTTGCTGAAGACCGGTTCACTGCCACAAAAATAGCATCCTCGCCTTTGACCCTCAAATAGCAGCAAACCGAGTCAGTAAAGCTAACAGGTAAAAACTCCGCTTCTGCAAAAAGTTCCCGATATTTCCTCCTCATTTCTCCTAAAGCCCTTATATGCTGGAAGATATCCTCATCTCTTTTTTCCCACTGAAAGCACCAGCGGTTAAAGGGATCCATATACCCCGCCATACCAATTTCATCACCATAATAGATGCAGGGTGTTCCTACCATGGTAAATTGCAGTACGCTGCATAAAAGGAACTTTGCTTTCCCGGCTGCATATTGATGCGGGGCAAGTTCCTGCCGTTCTGCCTGCCAAACGCGGTCATGCCCAATAGAAGGTTCCCCGCCTAGGGCTGTAATTGCCCGCTCTGTATCATGGGTGGAAAGTGAATTCATCAAAATATTAAGAACAGGCTTGGGGTAGTTCTCCAAAATAGACATAATGCGGTTATAGAAAGTGTCCCCTCCCCCATTTCCAACATATTGGAGGATGGCATCTTTAAAAGGATAATTCATAACGCTGTCCAGCTGTTTCCCTAGGAAATAACGCCGCCGGGCTCCATAACTGGTTTTATTAGAAGCGTCTTCCCAAACTTCTCCTAAGATAAGGGCATGTGGATTTGTCTTTTTCACTGTCTCACGGAAACGGTCTAGGAAAACGTCGGGGAGTTCGTCAGCAACATCCAGCCGGAAACCAGATGCACCTAAAGAAATCCATTTTTCTGCAACGCCCCCTTTCCCACAGATAAACTCCAGATAATTTTCATCTTCTTCCTTTACTTCAGGCAAGGTTTTGAATCCCCACCAGCTTGTATACTCGTCAGGGAATTTTTGGAATGTATACCACTTGTAGTAAGGGCTATCCTTGGACTGGCTTGCGCCTTTGCCCTTATAACGCCCCTTCTGGTTAAAATAGATGCTGTCGCTGCCTGTATGGCTGAAAACACCATCAATGAAAATTGAGATTCCCCGTTCCTTTGCTGCTTTACAAAGGGATTGGAAATCCTCCTCGCTCCCTAAAAGCGGATCAATACGCAGGTAATCCGCTGTATTATAACGATGATTGGAATGTGCCTCGAAAATGGGATTCAAATAAATCGCCGTTACGCCTAGGGACTCAAGATAAGGAAGTTTTTCTTCTATGCCTTTTAAATCCCCACCAGCATAATCTGAGTTGGTTACTTCCCCATTTTCGTCCGGCAGGTATTGAGGAATGGAACCCCATGGGATTATCTTTCTGTCAGAAGGCACATCTTTCTTTTCTGTCCCGCTATTATAAAAGCGATCTGGAAATATTTGATAAATAACCCCGCCCTTTAGAAATTCTGGTGTCTGGTAATCCCTTGCATAAACGGTCAACTGCCACAAATTCCCCCGGCTTGGCATAAATACGCCGCGCCCAGTTCGGTTTTTGCAGATGTATGTTTCCTTTCCGTTCTCCATCACATGAAAACAATAAAAAAACAGCCCAGGCTCTCCTGCCTTATAAACGATGGAATAAAGGTTGCTGGAGGAATCGCACTGCGACATCTTCATAGGATAGATCTTGGGGGTATCCCACTGATCTGCAAGAAAAACGAAAAGCTGCGGGGAATCATGGGATACTGTTTTAGAAAGCCGAATTGTAAAGCGGATATCGGTTCCTGCTGCTACAGCCCCAAAAGGAAAACGGTAATCTGTATTTCTGCTGTCGAATATGGTAGCGGACATATCATTCTACCCCTTGTTTCTTAAAGTTGATTTACATTTTATCATATTGCCATACCTTGGAAAAATATACAAGGGTTTTTAAGAAAAAAACATGCACTGAATGTAAAAAATGAAATGCTGGCAGATAAATCCATCTGTTAGTGTGTAGCTGGCATAACATTGATTAGATTTATAGCAGTCCAAGGAAATAACGCAGTGCAGAGTGGCAAGAGCAAATCTCGTATAGCAAGGCGGACGACGAAAGCGGGCTGCCGCCCGGTGAGGAGGACAACGCTGCTATACGTGATTTGCATTGCCAATATGGGCTGCGGTATTTTCTTGGACTGCTATAAACCTGCAAAAAACCATCTGTGGATCCCTGGCGGGAATTCCTCAGATGGTTTTCTGCTTTCAGGAAATTAGAACCTGTATTCATAGCCGCTCATCCAGTGTAGGGCGGCTGTGAATACAGGCGTTTTTTATACGGCTTTAGAACTTTTATAATGGCTGGCGAAGTATGTCCCAGGCTTTGTAACAGGGAAACTGACAAATCCATCCCCATCTGTCTGCAAATCCTCAGCAACGGTAACAACCCTGCCGTTCTCATACCGGTAAACATTTATGGTAGCTTCTTTAAAGCTTTGCCCCATAAGTTGTATCCTAAGCTGCGATTCTGTTGCAGGAAATTTAGCCATGCCGTTTATAACGATAACAGGAACATTTTTTATACCACAGGCATTTTCAATTTCCTCTTGATTTGGTGCAACCCGCGAAACACCGACATAATGGCTTAAATAGGAACTGATAGATTTCACATCAGAACCTTTGACTGTCCAGGAATAAGAATCTCCGGCAAAAATCAAAGATTTGCTTGGATAATTCTTTAAAGTTTTCATCCAGGAATTAGAAACGCGGTCGTCGGCAGAAACATCCACTACAAGCGCCTGCCCGTTTGCACAAGCCTTCAGTCCTTCCAGAACGTTGGTAGTGCTGGCCTGTGCCCGATAAGCGCGGTATACACCGTCATTTTCATCGTCGTCGTTATCGTCGTCAATATCGGGGTTGGGAAGATGGTCATCCCCGTCAATAACCATTAGGCTGACATTGTTTAAGGCCACTGCCTGATAATTTGCACCTATCTTTTTTAAATACTTTATGGTAAAGCTGGAATCCAGAAGGTCTTTTGCAGTAATTTGAACCCCATACATTTCAAGATTAGCATTGTATACCACCTTGACTTCCAGGTTTTTGGTTTTAGGAACATCCTCTACCTCAACCATATAGTCAGGTTTCGACATTTTTACAGAGGTGACAGGATAATAGGTTGCCTTAACCTCTGACTTCCCATTTAAATCCATAACAATAGACTGCCCTTCTGCCCCCTTGCCAACAATGACATAGTCCCTCCCAGAAACAAACAGGTTTTCAGAAGCGGAAACCGATACCAAAGATGAAAACATTACTGCTAACATTAGGGCAAAGGCGGTGAAGCGTTTTAAGCTTATTTTCATAAGGCGCACCTCTTTCAGATTAAATTTTGTATATGGATATTTTATCTTGGAAGACGGAAGTAGTCAAACTGAATTTCGGTTTGAAACCCATACTTTTTGAAAAGCGAAACTGCTTCTGGATGTTCGCTGTCCAACTCAGCAGAAAGATCTGCGGAATGATATGTCTCTTCCCACTGTTCTATCAACTGGCGGAGGATGTCCTGCCCATATCCCCTTCCCCGCAGAGCTTTCTTAACACCAATTGCGAATAAAGTCATCCGTTCTTCCTCAATTGTAAAGCAGCCAGTCCCCACAACAGCATTTCCAGCCTTGGCAAAGTAAACCGTCGTATCTGGGGATTCACATAGCCGGAAAAACCATCCTTCCGCATCCTCCCGTTCCATATGAAACAGGGATGCCAGCAATGGTACAGCCTTTTCAGCGTCAGCGGCCTTGGCTTTTATCAAAGTGACAGGCTGGTACCCCTTTGTATTTTTAGCTTTTGGAAACGTTTTTCCATGAAAAGTCATCATATATTCGGAAAAAAGATAGGCCGCCTTCAATTTTTCGACCACAGCGGGAACGCTGGCAGAAGCAGGTTGCGTTACTAGGGAAAAAGTCTTTAAATCATTCCAGTCACTGACTGCCCGCTTTAACAGAGCAGTAAAAAACCCTTTTCTGCGGTATTTAGGATGGATAAAGGCGGTTATCTCCCCTTCTTCTCCAGGGGCAAATATAGAAAGGAACCCAACCAGCCCGTTATCCTCATAAAGCAGATAGAAACAATCCCGTTCTGGTTTGGCATTTGCCTGAGAGTCCAGATAAACATAACTTTGCAGGCAAGGTTTTTCAGCCAAGTTGCAGATTTCCTCCAGCTCCCGAATCTGTTCTTCCTGAAATTCGTCAATATTATGGAAATTTTTTATTACCATGAAATACCTCCCGCGGCATTGTTACAGGATTAGCGCAAACGTCCCTGCTGTAATCAAAAGGCCGCCGATTACAGCCTTTGGGGTAAGGGGTTCTTTTAAAATCAAAAAGGCCAGTATCAAAGTTAAAACTATGCTGAATTTATCAATAGGCGCTACTTTGGAAACCTCGCCAATTTGGAGGGCCTTATAGTAACAGAGCCACGACAAGCCTGTTGCCAAACCTGACAGGATCAAAAATAAAAGGCTTCTTCTGCTGATATCATGAATCCCCTTTTGGGCTCCTGTGAGGAAAACCATTCCCCAGGCCAATACTAATACAACAATAGTACGAATGGCAGTAGCTAAATTAGAATTAATTTGCCCAATACCAATTTTCGCCAAAATAGAAGTCAGCGCGGCAAAAACAGCCGATAAAACTGCATAGACAACCCACATCCTCTTTCATACCCCTTTTGTCACAATGGAAGGACTCCTTTTCCCAAGTATAGCATATTCCAGCTTATGAAACAATCGCAGGGAAAAAATTCATAAAACATTAAAGAAAAAAGGGAAAACAGCTTCCGCCTCTTATAAAATGTGGTATACTTGGACGGTTTCCCCTGTCTCAATGTCTATTTCTTCTCCCTGCAAAACTCCCCCATTATGAAGAATTGTTTTAGCAGAGCCAATATTTTCTTTATCGCAGGTTATAATAACTGGATGAATACCATAGCTTTTCATAATAGGCAGGGCCATAGACAACATTTGGACAGCATACCCTTTTCTCCGTTCAGAAGGCCGAATTCCATATCCAGAATGACCCTCCAACCCTATATCTTTATATAAACGGATACTGATTGCTCCCAAAATTTTTTCACCATCCATAAAAAAGAATAGTTCCTGTACCTTTTTATCTTCCTCAACCCATGAAAGCCACTTTTCATAGGAAACAGGATTTTTTTGCAGGGTGGAGTATCTTCTGATTGCGCCGGGGTTGATACGCCCGCCAAAAGTTTCCCATTCATCCATCATTTCTTCAAACTGCTTTTTATGATGGATGGAGGGATGGACTAACTGAAATGGCATAAATCCCCATCCCCCTTTAAAATTCCTTCCATTTCCCCTTTTGGTATGTCTGTCACCAGCAGGGGCGCAGTAGGTGCTTCATTGTTAAAAGGGCGTAGGAATTTGATTAACCATCCAACCCCGTGCCATTCCCCCATTTTGTATCCCGCGTTGTCAAAGATGCCTGCAACCTCAAAGCCCATTTTCTGGTGCATTGCCATACTGACAGGGTTAGGCTGGGTGATGCAGGCATAGAGGCTGTAATATCCCTGACGTTCCAGCAGGCGGATTAATGGCTGATACAGAGCCTTCCCAATTCCCTGACCCCTGTGGCTCCATTCCGCATATACGGAAAGCTCTGCACTCCACTGGTAGGCAGCGCGTTCATGCTGGGGATGGGCGTAGGCATAACCCAAAATTATCCCATTTTCCTCATATACCAGATAGGGAAACCTTGGGTAAAACTGAGAGATGCGTCGGGACATTTCCTCACCGCTTGGAGGATCGTATTCAAAAGTGACGGACGTTTTTAAAACATAAGGGCGGTATATCTGGGCTAAAGCGGGGCCGTCGTCAAAGGTCGCCATACGTATCATGATGAATCATCTCTTTTGACTATGGTATTTTGTTTCAATCCACTTGCGGTAGTTAGGAGCAGGACAATTATAGCTGTCCAAAGAAATAACGCATTGCCAGTATGTGCTGCGGTATTTTCTTGGACTGCTATAAGTGGATTGCCTCATGGCAGCAGGGGATACCGCTTTCGCTCCGCCCGCTGCTGCTGTTATGTTTGTTTTGGGCAATTCCTCCCCTGACTAAGAGGAAGGGAATCCTTGCTGTCAATTATTGAAAGCGCTAACTTTATTGTAGAGAAGATATCTTTTAGTGTCAAGATACAGGGGGAGGAAAATGACAATTAGTATGATACACTTGTAAAATAAGCAGAAATAAAATATAATTAAAATGAAAACTATAAGCTGGGAAAAGTAATTCCTAATATTGTACAAGACAGATGTTCAAAGATTTTTTATTGGCAGGAAAATAATAGGAAGGAGCCAAAATTATGCTTGAAAAGGTTCCGGTTGCTGAAGATATAGCTGCACTGCTTGGCCCACAATTATACAATGTATGGAAAGGGTTATGTACCATAATAGATGAAAAATATGAAATGGAGCATCTATGGAACAATGGAGGTAAGGCATGGACTTATGAATACAAGTACCGCCGGGGAGGTAAAACCCTGTGTACGCTGTATGCCAGAGAAAAAGATATTGGTTTTTTAATTATCTTTGGAAAAGAAGAAAGGGAAAAGTTCGAGGTAATTAGGAAAAATCTTTCCGAAGATGTCCAAAAGATTTATGATGAGTACAACACTTATCATGATGGAAAATGGATGATGTATCATCCTGTTGATAGTTCTATGTTTGGCGATTTTCTGCAATTACTTGCTGTCAAGAGAAGGCCGAACAGAAAAGCAGTGAAATTGTGAAAAGGATAAAACATTATAGGGCGTGATTGAAATTCCTAGCTGAAAAAGATTCATAATAAATAAAAACCGGAAGACAAATTAACCAGTCTTCCGATTTTTATTTAGGTTTCTGATGCCTTTACCCAAATTATGAGCAGTTAATTTTACTGTGTTCAATTATTTTACCCACTTCTTCTGTGGTCTTGTTTACAATATCTGCTATCTGTACTAAAGAAAATCCCTTTTGATACATATTCATTATAATCTCTGCTGCGCCTTCCCTTCGTCCCTGTTCCCTGATTCCCTGACCTAAATTACACATAGAATCAACCTCTTTTCTGATATTTTTTTCTATCGGCACTTCATATTCATTACTTATAATATTCAGCTTTTTCTGTACATCAAGCTTTGACGAGAGCAATGCGCCTAACAGTCGGTGAAGTTCATATTTTTCACCATGCTCTGGCAGTTCATCGGATAAGCCAATCATTACGATGTTCAACAGGTTCATTCCGCCTTCCCAACAATCGCTGCCCAAGATGTTCTCTCCTGCCAGATGGATATATTTCATACAATTTTCTTTCATATTTGCACAAATCCAGATACTGTATACCTGTTTGATATTGTCATAATTGGTGTTGGCAAAATCCCGCTCCTTCTGGGAGGAAACCAGCCTGCATACATAAAAAACGGCCCTGTTCAGCAATTTATATTCATTAGGTAAGTTTTTCTGCATTTCAATGTTTACTATAATCTGCGCAGTCCCGTCTTTTAGACGCACATAAAATATAATATCAAATCGGATGATTCCCTCATTAATTTCCATATTTTCTGTATTAAGCCCTGTCACCCGCTGGCCTTTTTCTTTATCTTTATTGGTCAGCCCAGGCTCCACTGGAGTGGTGCTGATATAAGGCTCTCCCTCAATATAGGGTACTACATCCCTTGGACGCATACCCTTAAATTCACCTATTGTATGGATCATAATATTTGCGAGGATATATTTGTTCCCTAAAATGCGTTTAGCTTTTTCATCATATTGAGCTTCTTTATCTGCTGCTTTTATTGCATTTTTAATTTCTGTATCCATGAAAATATCCTCCTTGGATGTCCTGGTTTTCCCCCTTTTTTATTATACCCTGTAAATACCTCAGAATCAACAGAATCATCCATTAAATCATTTTTGAACCATATTCCCTTTTTTTCCGTAGGAAAATCTTAATAAAATCCATAGAGAAACCAGAGAAAAAACGCCTTAAACCCTGATATAATAGTTATGAAACGGTAACAGTAACAAGGAGGCGTTTGGGTGAGTATCAATATCTTAGTTGTAGATGATGAAAAAGAACTGGCCGATGTGATAGAACTTTACCTCAAAAACGACGGTTACTCTGTCCATAAGTTTTATACCGGAGCGGAAGCTTTAAAATGTATAGAGCATACAGAATTAGACCTGGCAATACTAGACGTTATGCTCCCCGATATAGACGGATTTCAAATTTGCAGAAAAATCAGGGAAGAATCCTATTATCCCATTATCATGCTCACAGCAAAGGGGTCTGACGAGGATAAAATCATGGGTTTGACCATTGGGGCTGACGATTACATTACAAAGCCCTTTAACCCTTTAGAAGTTACAGCCAGGGTAAAGACGCAGCTTCGGCGATATATGCACTATAACAACGCTGTTTCCAAACAGGAAAAGCCAGTCTATGAATATGATATTCGAGGGCTTTTGATTAACCGGAACAATCATAAATGTTTTCTGTATCAAAGGGAATTGCAGTTGACCCCTATTGAATTTTCCATTCTCTGGTATCTATGTGAGCATCAGGGGATTGTAGTACCTTCCGAGGAACTTTTTGAAGCAGTATGGGGGGAAAAATTCCTTAACAATAACAATACTGTTATGGCCCATATTGGCAGGCTGCGGGAAAAAATGGACGAACCTGCCAGAAATCCCAGGTTTATAAAAACAGTATGGGGAGTGGGATATACCATTGAAAAATAAAACCAGCAGCGCCTTCCGCCAACTGCGGACAAAGATTTTTCTGCGGACAATTACAATGCTGGCGGCTGCCATTGTGACCATCTATACTGTTTATTCTTTTCTGCTGCGCGGAAATTTTGCAAATTTTATGGTATCCCTCTTTCAAAATGTCCTGGACATGGATTATCATGCCGCTTTTGAACTATATGGAAGGGTATTCCGCAGCCATATGGATGCCATTATTTTATTCTCCTTGCTCCTTGCATTTGCCGTTTTTCTTCATTTCTACCTCTGCTGTTTTACAGGTTATTTCGAGGAAATCAGCAAAGAAATGGATGTCCTCCTCCAAGACATTCCCAGGGAAATTTTATTGTCCCCAGAGCTAATCTCCATAGAGAAAAAGATGGCCCTGGCAAAACATATGATAGACCGGCAGAAAAGCGATATGCTCATAGCTGAACAGCGAAAGAACGACCTGATTATGTACCTGGCACATGACCTGAAAACCCCTCTGGCTTCCTCCATCAGCTATCTTAATCTGCTGCGGGATGAAAAACAGATATCCGAGGAACTACGGGAAAAATACCTTTCCATTTCCCTTTCCAAAGCAGAACGCCTTGAGGAACTAATCAATGAGTTTTTGGAAATCGCAAAATATAACCTGTCCAATATCACCCTGCAATACAGCGAAATCAATTTGACGCGGCTGTTGGAACAGCTTGCATATGAATTCCAGCCCATCCTGAAGCAAAAGAGGCTTTCCTGTCGCCTTGAATCAGAGGGGGATATTATGCTAAAATGTGACGCTGACAAGATACAGAGGGTATTTGACAATCTCTTAAGAAATGCTGTTTTGTACAGTTATAGCGGAACCGAAATCATCATTTCCGCTGGGCGGGGGGAAGGTTTCCTGACGCTGGGATTTTCCAACCGCGGCGACACCATCCCCAAGGAAAAGCTGGAACGTATATTTGAACAGTTTTACAGGCTTGACGCAGGGCGCGGCACAGAAGGGGCAGGTTTGGGGCTTGCCATTGCAAAACAGATTGTCACTCTCCACAAAGGGACAATTACCGCAGCCAGTGAAAATAATGTAACTGTTTTTACAGTCACCCTCCCTGACCTTGTAGGAAATTTGTCAGAAAAACCGCAGAAAAACAGTTGAATATATTATGGGAGAACAAAGGAAAGACACCCTTGTTTCTGGTACAATGATTGTGCCGGAAACAAGGGTGTCTTTCATTTTAGAAAGGGAAAGGGGCTTCAAATATGGAATTGCAGATAGACCATGTTTCAAAACAATTCAAAGATAAGAAAGCAGTAAATAATATCAGCCTGAAACTTACACCAGGGGTTTGGGGGCTTCTGGGGGCAAACGGCGCGGGCAAAACAACCCTGATGCGGATGATTGCCGGGATTATGCAGCCCACCTCCGGCAATATCGCATATGATGGCGTTCCGATAAAAAAACTTGGGGAACAATACCGGAATATTTTCGGCTATCTGCCCCAGGAATTTGGCTTTTATCAGGAGTTCATTGTCAGGGATTATCTGGAATACATTGCTGCCCTGAAAGGGCTGTCAGGGCGCCAGAGCCGGCGGAGAATCCACGAATTATTGGAACAGGTTTCTTTATTGGAAGTCTGCAATAAGAAAATCTCCAGGCTTTCCGGCGGTATGAAACGCCGGGTAGGAATTGCCCAGGCACTGTTAAACAACCCAGAGGTTTTAATATTAGATGAGCCTACCGGGGGACTGGATCCAGGTGAACGGGTTCGCTTCCGCAACCTGCTTTCAGAATTTGCCCAAAACAGGATTGTCCTGATCTCCACCCATATTGTCCCTGATGTAGAGTATATTGCTGCCTGCCATGCAATGATAAAAGATGGAAACCTTCTGGTTGTCGGAACTACCGAGGAACTGGTCAGGCTGGCAGAAGGAAAGGTATGGAGCTGTACTGTTCCAACAGGGACAGTACAGAAATATGAGGACAAGCTCCAAATTGTCAGCCTGCGCAATGAGGACGGCGGCAGGACTTCTATACGCTATCTGGCCGAGCGTCCCTATACCGCTGATTCTGTTTCTATGGCTCCCCGCCTGGAAGACCTATATTTATTGCTGTTCCCGCAAAACATTGGGGAAGGCAGCAGGAGGCACTCATAAACATGGAAATATTAAAATTAGAACTGAAACGAATGTTAAAGTCAAAACTTACCTTGATTTTATTGGTGCTGGCGCTGTTGTTTTCCATCCTGCTGGCATATCTGCCGGTGACATACTGTTACAGCAATTACACAGATGAAGCGGGAAACGAGGTCAATTTAACAGGGATTTCATCAATTGCCTATGAAAAAAAGCGGCAGGCGGCAGCTTCTGGGATTGTCACCCCGGAACGGGTACAGCAGGCGGTTGAAGACTACCAGGACTGCCTGAACCAATATGGCGTGGCAGAATCCTATAATTTACCCAAAGGCGTTTACGAGCAGGAAATACTCCCTATTGCGCCCCTGCTGCATGGGGTCAAAGAGGCATTTGCAGACTCGGATACGGGCATGGCCCCTGCGATTATGGAAATAGATTCACAACAGCTTAAAGATTATTACTCCATCTGTGAAGGACGGCTTGTCTCCTTGATGGCAATGGAACAGCCGGACAATCCGGCAGCACAGCGCAGGGCAGCCAAAATGTACCGGAAGGTAGAGAAGCCCTTTAAGGTCTATCCGGGTATGACCTCCACTGTAATGGATTACCAGAATATTATGGGATTCTTAACGCTGATGTTCTGTGTAGTAATTGCGTCCCCTGCATTTTCCGTTGATTACCAGTCAGGATCTGACGATATACTGCGATGTACAAAATACGGAAGAACCAATCTTGCCATAGCTAAACTGGTTTCCACTCTTCTAATCAGCGGGGCTGCGTTTGCTGTCTGCTCCACATTATATATTTTGACGGCAAACTCTCTGTTTGGCTGGGAATGTACAAAAACCTCCATTCAGATGATGTACTCCATCGTTACACTGGCGGAAATAAACATCGGGGAACTGCAATGGCTGTTTGCGGCTGCTGGGATGCTTTCCGTTCTGGCTTCGGTCAGCTTCACCTTATTTATTTCTTCCAGATGCAAAAGTACCGTGGTATCCCTTGCAGCGGCGCTGGCGTTCTGTATTGCGCCGGTAGTGATCTATATGGCATTGCCGGGAACGCTGTCTGCATGGATTTGCAGCATCCTTCCCGCCAGCGGTACAAGTATACAGGCAAGTATCCTCTATGCCATTACGGATTTCCAGTTTCTAAATTTTGGCGGGTTTGCTGTCTGGACGCCTTATGCTGTTGTTGGGGCCTGTATCATTGAAATACCTTTGTTTGCTTTTCTGGCTGTCCGCTCCTATTGCAGTCATACGGTTAATTGATCTTGGCATAATATCCCATTTCTGATTCTCTATAAACAATAATCTGCCTATTTGCTATCCCTGAAAATCACCTGTTATTATAGATGAAGTGTACAGATAACCGTTTATGTGATCTGTCATCCTTTTGAATAACTCCCTTGCCTTTTCGCAATCAGATTTATTCATAATCGCAAAATGATAATCTTCACCTGCTCCATCAAAATCAACAATATACAAACCTTCTAATTGTGTGGAAAGCTCTGCCAGCCATTCTACAATACAATCATCGTCCGAAAAATTTTCCTTATTTATTGTAAAGTCAAGCCCCCGCGCTGTCTTAGAACCTGTATTCATAACCGGGGATGCTGGAAAAAGACCGCTCAGACAGCGTGGAGCGGTTGTGAATACAGGTTCTTAATATTTTCAATAAACCAGAAAAAATCCTCCAGGGCTGTCGGAGCAGCTCTGCTGCTCAACACTGCGACCCGACAGGGGGCTTTTGAGGAAAGCCCCCTTGACCCGAAACCTTTTTAATCCGCTTTAGCCTGCTGTCATTTTAGGCTGTACCCCGCAATAAGCTTTATTAAAAATGCCCTCCCCATCTTCCAACGGGGAGGGCATTTTTATTGCTCTAAGCTGTCCGCCGCAGACAATTAGTCAGCATCATACAGCTTGGAAAGTCTCTGGAGATACTCGTATCTCTTAACCGCGTTATCCTCAGCCTTGGCGAACAGGTCTTTTGCACGATCCGGGAATGCCCTCTGCAAAGAGCTGTACCGGACTTCGTTCTTGATGAAGTCGCCATAAGCAGCGGTAGGAGCCTTGCTGTCCAACTGGAAGGGGTTCTTACCTTCAACAGCCAGTCTGGGATCGAAGCGGTAGTTGTGCCAATAGCCAGCCTCAACAGCCTTTTTAATCTCAGTTTGAGCAATGGACATGCCGCCCTTGATTCCGTGGTTGATACAAGGAGCGTAAGCAATGATGATGGAAGGCCCATGATAGCTTTCCGCCTCGGTAAATGCCTTAATGCACTGGTTGTAATCCGCACCCATAGCAACATGGGCAACGTAAACGTAACCATAGCTCATGGCAATACCAGCCAGATCCTTCTTCTTCACTTCCTTACCAGCAGCGGCAAACTGTGCAACAGCGCCGGTGTTGGTGGACTTGGAGGACTGGCCGCCGGTGTTGGAGTAAACTTCGGTATCGAATACCAAAATGTTCACGTCTTCGCCGGAAGCGATTACATGGTCGAGGCCGCCGAAACCAATGTCGTAAGCCCAGCCGTCGCCGCCGAAGATCCAGACGGAATTCTTCGCCAGGTATTCTTTGTCAGCCAGGATTTCTTTGCTTTCTTCGCAGCCGCAGGCTTCCAATTCGGAAATCAGCTTGGCAGCAGCGATCTTGTTCAGCTTACCGTCTTCCTTGGTAGCCAGGAACTCGTCAATGGCTGCCTTAACGGAGCCCTCAGCCTTCTCAGCCAGAGCTTCAACCTTCTTGATGGTGACATCGCGGAGGTGCTTCTGGGCGTAGAAGATACCAAGGCCGAACTCGGCGTTATCTTCAAACAGGGAGTTAGCCCACGCAGGGCCAAAGCCTTGTTTATTAACGGTGTAAGGAGTTGCAGGGGAAGAACCAGCCCAGATGGAAGAACATCCGGTAGCATTGGCAATAAACATACGGTCGCCGAACAACTGGGTTGTCAGCTTGGCATATGGAGTCTCGCCGCAGCCTGCGCAGGCGCCGGAGAACTCAAGCAGAGGCTGCTTGAACTGGCTGCCCTTGACAGTGGAGTCCTTGAATTTCTCGTTGACTTCTGGTTTAACAGGCAGGTCGAAGCCATAAGCAAAGACTTCCTGCTGCTCGGCCTGGCTGTCCAGGGAAGCCAGAGACAGAGCTTTGTTGCCCTTCTTGCCGGGGCATACATTGACGCAGCTTCCGCAGCCGGTGCAGTCCATCACAGAAACGGTCATGCCGAACTTGTAACCAGGCATACCGGTCATATCCAGCAGCTTGGTTGCAGCAGGAGCTTTAGCAGCTTCATCCGCAGTCATTACAACAGGACGGATAACCGCATGAGGACAAACATAAGAGCAGAAGTTACACTGGATGCAGTTGTCAGGATTCCAAACAGGAACGTCAACAGCGATTCCGCGTTTCTCGTAAGCAGAGGAACCTACTGGGAACACGCCGTCAACATATTTCTCAAAGGCAGAAACAGGAAGCTTGTCGCCTCTCTGGCCATTGATAGCGTCCTGAATATTGGCTACATATTCTACCAGAGGAGAATCTTCACCCTTGACAATGCTCTCAGCCTTTTCATCAACTGCATTAGCCCAGGAGGCGGGGATTTCAATCTTCTTGACTTCCTGTGCGCCGCGCTCAATAGCCTGGTAGTTCATATTGACAACAGCTTCACCCTTCTTCCCGTAGGATTTCAGAGCAGCGTCTTTCATATACTGAACAGCCTGGTCAGCGGGGATAATGTCAGCCAGCTTGAAGAAAGCGGATTGCAGGATGGTATTGATGCGGCTGCCCAAACCAATCTGCTTGCCCAGCTCCACGCCGTCAATGACATAGAACTGAATGTTGTGTTTCTGCATATACTGCTTGTCAGCAGCAGGCAGTCTCTTTTCAATCTCTGCTTCGTCCCAAGCGCAGTTGAGCAGGAATGTTCCGCCGTCCTTCAAATCCTGAACCATATCATACTTGCCGATATAGGCGGGATTGTGGCACGCCACAAAGTTAGCTTTGTTAATCAGGTAGGTAGATTTAATGGGGGATTTTCCGAAACGCAGGTGGGAAACAGTTACGCCGCCGGACTTTTTGGAATCGTATGCAAAGTAAGCCTGGGCGTACATATCGGTATGGTCGCCGATAATCTTGATGGAGTTCTTGTTAGCGCCAACAGTACCGTCAGAGCCAAGGCCCCAGAACTTACAGCTAGTCGTTCCGGCAGGAGTGGTGTCTTCCACTTCAACGGGAGCCAGGGACAGATGGGTAATGTCGTCGTTAATAGAAATGGTGAAGGGGGACTTGGGAGCCGCAGCTTCAGCATTTTTGTAAACTGCCGCAATATCGGCAGGGGTGGTGTCCTTGGAAGCCAGTCCGTAACGTCCGCCGTAAACGGGAACGCTGTCAAACTTGGTGCCTTTAAGGGCAGTGACAACATCCTGGTACAAAGGCTCGCCCAATGCGCCGGGCTCTTTGGTGCGGTCGATAACAGAAATGGTCTTGGCAGAAGCAGGGATAGCTTCCACCAGATGCTTGGCAGAGAACGGACGGTACAGGCGAACCTTTACCAAACCGTATTTATGGCCCTGTGCATTGAGGGCGTTGATGGTTTCCTCTACGGTTTCGCAGACAGAACCCATAGCAACTACAATATGTTCCGCGTCGGGTGCGCCAACATAGTTAAACAGCTTGTAATCTGTGCCGATTTTGGCGTTAATCTTGTCCAGGTACTCTTCTACGATTCCGGGAACAGCGTCATAGTATTGGTTGCAGGCCTCTCTTGCCTGGAAGAATACATCAGAGTTCTGGGCAGTACCTTTCAGGAAAGGACGCTCAGGATTCATAGCGTGTTTGCGGAAATCATTGACAGCATCCATATCGAGCATGTCTTTAAGGTCGTCATAATCCCAGATTTCAATTTTCTGGATTTCGTGGGAAGTACGGAAACCATCAAAGAAGTGCAGGAAAGGAACTTTGCCCTTAATAGCAGACAAATGAGCGGCAGCGCCCAAGTCCATAACTTCCTGTACACTGCTGGAGCACAGCATAGCGAATCCGGTCTGGCGGCAGGCATACACGTCCTGATGGTCGCCAAAAATGGACAGTGCATGGGAAGCCAAAGTACGCGCCGACACATGGAACACGCCGGGAAGAAGTTCGCCTGCAATTTTATACATATTGGGGATCATCAGGAGCAGGCCCTGGGATGCAGTATAAGTGGTGGTCAACGCGCCCGCTGACAGAGAACCGTGTACCGCGCCTGCAGCACCGGCTTCAGACTGCATTTCCACAACCTTAACGGTATTGCCAAAGACGTTCTTCAAGCCGTTTGCCGCCCACTGGTCGGTAACTTCCGCCATGGTGGAGGACGGTGTAATGGGGTAAATTGCCGCTACGTCTGTAAACGCATAGGATACATGTGCGGCGGCGTTGTTACCGTCCATGGTTTTCATTTTTCTTGCCATGATTTTTCCTCCCTTTGGGATTTTTCTTTCAGAACCGGAAACATTCAGGCAGAGAGAACCGCTGCCTTATTCCGCTTTTTAGGGACAGCTTTGCCTGCCCCTTGACACGCAAAGAAAACTACCAGGCCGATTCCTTGGACTCATTCCCCTGGAAAACCATGAGAGAGATTGCCGGAATCCGCGAGTAGCTTTTTCATGTCAGTTCTCTTTATAGGTAGATTTTAACACGTTTAAGCCGCCTTGTAAATGGTTTTTTAGGTAATTGGAAAAAATTCTTTTATGATTTTTAATTATATGGGGGGTAGTAATACAGACCGTAAATAAACAATATAAAATTGATGTGAGTTTGATAAAGCAAATTTGCGGGGAGAAACCTAAGACGAGTACAAGCTGGGGCGGATTAAAAAGGTTTCGGGTCCAGGGGGCTTTCCTAAAA
>CAOJXI010000027.1 GCA_948465665.1 uncultured Clostridia bacterium
CTTGCAGCCATCCAGCAAACCAACGGTTTGCCATGATGGCGTACCTAAGAGCCTGCAATTAAGGACGTTTTTCATCAAACTCGTACCCAAGGAAAAGATTTTTCGCGGTGCAGCACCCGTTTTTCGGGGCTGCAACCAAAAAAGAAAGGGAAAGTCAAATGGCAATCATTAAAACAGAGCATTTAACCTATACCTATTCTTCAGGAACCCCCTTTGAAAAGGTTGCTATTGATGATATCAACCTGGAAATTGAAGAAGGGGAGATAGTAGGGGTAATTGGGCATACCGGTTCCGGTAAATCCACCCTGATCCAGCATTTTAACGGCCTGGTGCGCCCTTCCTCGGGGAAAATCTATATTGACGGCAAAGATATCTGGTCTGACCAGGTAAAAATCCGTGACGTGCGGTTCCAGGTGGGGCTGGTGTTCCAGTACCCAGAATACCAGCTTTTTGAGGAAACGGTTTATAAAGATATTGCTTTCGGCCCTAAAAATATGGGGCTGTCAGAAGATGAAATCAAAAAACGCGTGCTGGAAGCAGCGGATTTTGTCGAGCTGCCTTCCTCCGCACTGGAAAAGTCCCCTTTTGAACTTTCCGGCGGACAGAAACGGCGGGTTGCCATTGCGGGGGTTATTGCAATGGAGCCTAAAGTTTTAATTCTGGACGAGCCTACCGCCGGGCTTGACCCCAAAGGCAGGGACCATATTTTAGGGCAGATTGTCCAGTACCACAGGGAAACAAAACGGACTGTGCTGATTGTTTCTCACAGTATGGAGGATGTAGCAAAATTCGCCAATAAAGTCCTGGTTATGAACCAGTCCAAAATGTTCTGTTATGACGATGTGGAAAGGGTCTTTTCCCAGTCAGAGGAAATTGCGCAGATGGGGCTTGCTATCCCGCAGATTACACGTGTTTTTGTGGAACTGGCAAAGCGGGGCTACCCGGTTCATTCCAACGTCTATACTGTTGACCAGGCTAAAAAACAGCTCCTGCAACTGCTGAAAGGGGGGAACCAGGCATGGCTTTAAAAGATATTACCATTGGGCAGTATTTTCCCGGACATTCCTTTGTCCATAAGATGGATCCCAGAATGAAAATGATTGTTACTTTTGTATTTGTTATTATGCTGTTCTGTATTTCCCATCCCGCTGGTCTGCTGGTCGGCGCCCTGTTTTTGATAATTGCTTATGGGGTTTCCGGCATCCCTTACAGGATGATTTTGAAAAGTTTAAAACCTGTTGTCCCTATCATCTTTTTTACAGGGATATTGAATATCTTTTTTATCCAGGGCGATCCGCTGTTTCACTTCTGGTTTATTACGATCTATAAACAGGGGGTCAGCACAGCCCTTTTTATGGCAGCAAGAATTATCCTGCTGATTGCCGGAACCTCCCTGCTGACTTATACCTCGTCTCCTATTTCCCTGACTGACGCGATAGAACAGCTTTTCGGCCCCTTGAAAAAGCTTCGCTTTCCTGTTCATGAACTGGCTATGATGATGACGATTGCTTTAAGGTTTATCCCTACTTTGATTGAGGAAACCGATAAAATTATGAATGCCCAGAAAGCAAGGGGCGCGGATATGGAGTCCGGCGGGCTGATGCAAAGGGCAAAAGCGTTAATTCCAATTTTAATCCCGCTGTTTGTCTCAGCATTCCGCCGGGCGGATGAGCTGGCACTGGCTATGGAATGTAGGTGCTATCACGGCGGGGAGGGAAGAACACGGATGCGGCAGTTAAAATATTCTTATCGGGATGCGGCTGCGCTAGGGGTAATGGCCGTATGTTTTGCGGGAGTATTTTTATTAAACCGCCTTCCGCCTTTGCTGTAAAAATTTTTCAGGAATACCCCCGGTTTTTGACTTTTCAATCCTTACCAAAGGCTTATAATAGAAAGGGGCAAAGGCTTTGCGTACACTTCTTTTTTCCATTGCATTTGACGGGAGGAACTACCATGGCTTCCAGGTGCAGAAAAACGCTGTCACAGTGGAGCAGGTCTTCCAGGATGCTGTGGAAACCGTTTTTGGCAGCCGGCTCCCGATTAAAGGATGCTCCCGTACCGATTCAGGGGTTCACGCCAACCAGTTCTGTATTTCTATGGAAACACAGAGCCGGATTCCATGCAGCAAGGCAGTTTTGGCTATGAACTGTAATCTGCCGCCGGATATAGCTGTGACAGACTGCTGGGAAGTCCCGGAAGGATTCCATGCAAGGTACAGCTGTACCGGGAAAGAATATTTATACCGTATTTTAAACCGGGCAGCCCGCGACCCTTTTTCCCATCATCTGGCGCTTCATTACCCATACCTGTTAGATGTGGAGACGCTGCATAATGCGTGCCAGGATTTTATAGGCTGTCATGATTTTTCTGCATTTTGCAGTTCTGGCTCCAGCGTGGAAGATACCCGAAGGACTGTCTTCCGGGCAAGCGTCGAGAGGAAAGGGGATTTTGTGGAATTCCAAGTGGCAGGGGATGGGTTCCTATATAACATGGTACGTATCATGGCAGGGACATTATTGGGGATTTCCAGGGGTGAAATCCCGCAGGACGGCATACCTGAGATTATAAGGAGCGGAGAGCGCCGGAAAGCCGGGATAACTGCTCCTCCATGGGGGCTGTACCTGAACCGGGTTTTTTATCCCAACATGGGGGACGAGCAGGAAAAAACAAGCGGCCGACAGTAAAGGAAGGAACATTCAATGGCTCAACTGACCCAAATCAAAGATTTACAGCGCCGGCATAAATTTAAACAGCGGAGAAAGAACTTCCTAGCGATTTTGACAGCAGCGGCGATCGTATGCCTTTTCCTTTATATGAATACGTCGGAGGATTTCCAGGAATTCCTGCAATCCACGGTTTTGGGGTCTTCCTCCTATCAGCAGGGTGAAGGTTTCCCAGTGGAATTTGTAGGGAAAGACGTTATTTCGTTGCAGCCTTTGAGTGATGGACGGTTAGGCGTACTGAACAGCTCTAAATTAACAGTAGTAAACCTGGGCGGGGGAACAGATTTGGAGGTTTCCCACCAAATGCCCAGCCCAAGGGCAATTTTCAGCGGGGACAGGACTCTTTTATATGATTTTGGGGGCAAGACCTGGAAGCTGTACAGCAGCAGCCGGGAACTGAACAGCCAAACCCTGGAATATCCGATTTATGGCGCGGATATGGTGGAAAACGGCGTTTTTGCCATTGCCAGCGGTTCAAAACAGTACCTTTCAACAGTCATCGTCTACAACTGGGATCAAAATATGGAGTTTCAATGGGATTCCTCAGATAAGATTATTACAAATTTGGAACTGGAAGATACTGGACGGGAGATAGCCTTTACCGCTATTTCTGCCCAGGAGGGGGAGCTGCGGACACATCTTTTCATTTACCGCTTTGACCGGGAAGAACCAGTTGCTTCCTTTGACTTTCCAGGGGAAATTACTATTTCTCTGCAATACCGCTATAATGGCAGTTTAACACTTTTGACCGATCGCAGCCTGTACATTATAAACGGTGCTGGAAAACTTACTGGTATGGTCGATTTCGAGGGTGAGACGGTTTCTGCTTATGCGGATCAAATGGATCGTTATACCGTTGTGGTTTTGGGGGATTACAGCAATACGAAAATCTGCCGTGTAGTTCTTTATAATATGAAAGGGGAACAAAGTATTTCCTTTACAATGAATTATCCGGTAAAACAGATTAAAAGCACTGGCAGTTATCTATATATTTACAATGAAAGAGGATTATACCAGTTTGGGGACGATGGGCTTGTCCGAATGTTCCTGCCTGTGTTGAATATGATAGATTTTGTACCAGGGGATAACAGCACAGTTTATTATATGACCTTCGACGGGCTCGAAAAAGGCTCTATGGAACGTTCCAGCACCTATTGACGGGCTTCGTTACATATATTTTTTCTGAAAAAAAGGATGTGATGAATTTGCAGGAAATAATGCCTTTAATATTAGATGTGGGGCTTATGGCTGCTGTGTTCCTGATTGTTTTTATGGCAGCGCGGAAGGGATTTGTTGCGGCAGCGGTGGATTTGGTGGGCTATATTGCTTCCCTGATTGCTTCCTGGCTGCTTGCCGGGGGCGCCGCCCAATGGTGCTTTACAAATCTTTTGCGGGACAAAATTTTAAAGAAAACCACATCTGTTTTAAGGGAATACTTTTCAGTGGAAGATGTGATGGAAAATTTAGAAAATGTCATTGAGGAACTTCCTTCTGTTTTGACAAATATGCTTTCTTTTGAATTGGACGAGGTTTCTTTAAGGCTGGAGGGAATAGGGGGTTCTGCCCTCGGTTTAGCGGAAACCTTTACAGATTCCATCATTGGCCCCAGCGTGGTGGGGATAATGCGGTGGGTAATCTTTTTGATTTTATTTTCCCTTATGCTGTTTATTGTCCATGTCTGTTCCAGGCTTTTAAGGGAGCTGCGCCGCCTGCCTGTAATCGGTACTGCCAACAGCCTTTTGGGCGGCGTGGTGGGGTTTGTAGAGGTCATCCTCTTAGTTTTTGCCTTTACAACTGCCCTTCACCTGTTTTTTGCACTGACAAACGACGCTGTTCCATGGCTTTGCAGCGATACGGTAAGGGCTACCAATATTTTAAGCAAGCTTTACCGCTATAACCCGCTTTTAAAATAAATGGGTTCCATTGGAAAAGTTGACAAAGTTCCCCAGACGTGATAAGGTATCTATACAACAGGTTTGGATTTTGCCTGGATTCATAATCAATCTGTTTTGTAGACATGAATTTTTCATACTAACCAGGTATAATATAAAAAGTGCCTTTATATCTTTTAAGGAAAAATAACATTAAATAAATGGAAGTTGTATATGAGCCATTCGCTTCAGAGCCGCCGTTTATAGGTGTTCCGTTTGGCTATAACAGAAAATTGAGGTGAAACAACAGGATGAATTTTGTATGCAGCCGTTGTAAAAAGCGGATGGCGGTCGTTTTTATGACCCGCCTGGAGGGGGATAAAACTGTAAACGAAGGCTTATGCCTGAAATGCGCAAAGGAGCTTGGGATTCAGCCGGTAAATGAAATGATGGAAAAAATGGGCATTATCGACGACGAAATCGAAGCCATGGGCGAACAGATGGAAGAAGCTTTGGACAGCATCCAGGGAGAGGACGGCTTTGAAATGGGAGGGGCGCAGGCACAGCCGTTCCCGTTTTTGCAGCAGCTATTCGGCGGCGGGAAAAGCAAAGACGGGAAAACACCTGAAACTCCCGCTTCGTCGCTTCCTGCCAATGCGGACAACGCCAGGATGGAGGAAAAAGAGCCAATCCGAACCCGTAACCAGCAACAGCAGGCAGATGATCGCTCTAAAAAGCGCAGCCGGAGGAAATATCTGGACAACTTTTGTGAAAATCTGACGGAAAAAGCCAGGCAGGGCCGTTTGGACAATATCATTGGCCGTGATCGGGAAACCGAACGCCTGCTGCAAATTTTAGGCAGGCGCAATAAAAATAACCCCTGTTTAATTGGGGAACCCGGCGTAGGAAAAACTGCTATTGTGGAAGGGCTGGCGTTAAAGATTGCAGAGGGGAAAGCTCCATCCCGCCTTCAGGATAAAGAGGTTTTCCTGCTGGATTTGGCTGCGCTGGTTGCCGGGACACAGTTCCGCGGGCAGTTTGAAAGCCGTGTGAAAGGTTTAGTAGACGAGGTTAAACGGGAAGGGAATATTATCCTGTTTATCGACGAGGTACACAATTTGGTAGGGGCGGGGGACTCCGAGGGTTCCATGAACGCCGCGAATATTTTGAAGCCGGCTTTATCCAGAGGGGAAATCCAGGTAGTAGGTGCAACAACTTTTTCTGAATACCGCAAATATATTGAAAAAGACGCTGCTTTGGAACGCCGTTTCCAGCCCGTAACAGTAGAAGAACCCAATATTGCCGATACCATTGAGGTTTTAAAGGGAATACGCAAATATTACGAACAATTCCACAGGGTTCTTGTTCCTGACGAAACCGTTGAAATGGCTGTCCGGTTATCTGAAAGGTATATCACAGACCGTTTTTTACCGGATAAGGCGATTGATTTAATGGACGAAGCCTGTTCTTATGCAACCCTGAAAAATACTTCCCTGGCAGAATATGACTCATTATGCGAGCGTGTAGACCGGCTTACCGAACAGATTCAGATAATGCAGAATGAGCAGAACATCGATTATGAAAAACTGGCAAGGTTGAGGGCAGAACATATCCGCTGTTCCAATCACATGGAGGAACTCCAGCGCGAAGCTGTGGACAGGCCCATCACTTTGGAAGACCTTGCCGCAGTAATTGAAATCTGGACGGGGATTCCTGCGTCCAGGGTTCGCCAGAATGAAATGAAACGCATGTCTTCGCTGGAAGATGTTTTGAAAAAGCGGGTGATTGGCCAGGATGAAGCGATTAAGGCGGTTGCCAATGCAGTCAGGCGCTCCCGCGTTCAAATCTCCAGCCGCCGCCGTCCGGCTTCCTTTATTTTCGTAGGGCCTACCGGGGTTGGCAAGACAGAGCTGGTAAAGGCGCTTTCCCATGAACTCTTTGACGCTACCGAGCCGTTAATCCGCCTTGACATGTCCGAATATATGGAGAAACATGCGGTTTCCAAGTTGATTGGTTCGCCTCCCGGCTACATTGGTTATGATGAGGCTGGGCAGCTTACTGAGAAAGTTCGCCGCAAACCTTACTCCGTTGTACTCTTTGACGAAATCGAAAAGGCCCATCCTGATGTGATGAACATCCTTTTACAGATTTTGGACGAGGGCAGGATTACTGATTCCCAGGGGAGAAGGGTTTCCTTTGAAAACACTATCATTGTCATGACTTCCAACGCCGGCAGTGACCGGAAGGGGAATTCTTTGGGCTTCGCCAAGTCGGATGCGGAAATCTCTAAGGACAAGGCTATGAAGGCTTTATCTGAGTTCTTACGTCCTGAATTTTTGGGCCGTGTCGATGAGGTTGTTACGTTCCGTCCGCTGGATCAAAAGGATTATGGGCTGATTGCTGAACTGCTGCTTGACGAGCTGAAAGCACCTATGGAAGAAAAAGGAATTTCCTTTGGCTACAGCCAGGAGGCTGTGGACTGGATCGCGGAAAAAGCCTTTGCAGACCGTTCCAGCGGGGCCAGGTCTATCCGCAAAGTGATACGCCGGGAAGCCGAAGACCAACTGGCAATGCTTTTGGTGGAAAGAGGGGACGCTCTGCCAAAGGAAATCCATATTAATGTGAAAGATGATAAGCTTGTATTAGATGTCGTTTGATAGGAAAGCCGTCAGTTTTTTCTGGCGGCTTTCTCCCGCAAATTAGCTTTTCTCACACAAACCGCCAAAATTTAAAAAAACCTCTTGCCAATCCCATCCAGATATGCTATACTTACCAGGTAATACGCACGTTTCCGCAAGAACCTGAATGGTGCAGCAAAAACTCACCCAAACGGCGCGGAAGCGGAGGTACAAAAACCATATCAGGAGGATTTAAACATGAGCGTAGTATCAATGAAACAGCTTTTGGAAGCTGGCGTACACTTTGGACACCAAACCCGCAGATGGAACCCGAAAATGGCTCCTTACATCTTCACCGAACGCAACGGTATCTATATCATTGACTTACAGAAAACCGTTAAAAAGCTGGAAGAAGCGTATATGTTTGTACGTGACGTTGCAGCCGCAGGGGATACAGTCCTGTTTGTTGGTACAAAGAAACAGGCTGGCGATTCCATCCGTGAAGAAGCCGAACGCGCCGGCGTTCATTATGTAAACGCTCGTTGGCTGGGCGGTATGCTTACCAACTTCCGTACAATCCGCCAGCGGATTGGCCGTCTGGAACAGCTTCGTGCGATGGAAGAAGACGGCACTTTTGAACGTCTGCCGAAAAAGGAAGTTGTAAAGCTCCAGTTGGAAATTGAGAAACTGGAAAAATTCCTGGGCGGCATTAAGACTATGAACAAGCTTCCCGGAGCCTTGTTTATCGTGGATCCCCGTAAGGAAAAGATCGCAGTAGCTGAAGCGAAGAAACTGGGAATCCCAGTGGTAGCGATTGTTGATACCAACTGTGATCCAGATGAAATTGATTATGTAATCCCTGGCAACGATGATGCAATCCGCGCTGTAAAGCTGATTGCCCAGACCATGGCGGATGCTATTATTGAAGGCCGTCAGGGTGCTGATGCGGCAGCGGCTGAGGAAGCTGTTTCTGAGGAAGAAGCAGAGAAGGCCGAAGAAGCCTGAAAATTTACAGGCAGGCTTTAACAGACGGATAAAAGGGTAATATAAATAAAGGATACCCGCGCATTTCTAGGCGGGGATGCGCGGGTATTTTTGGGTACTGTTTCGGATTTTGTCCAGGCTGTAAAAGCAGAAGAATAAGACAGGCTGTGTGAAATGTGCCAGCCGTTGGAAAATAGAAGAAAGTAAACAGGAGGTAATTAAAATGGCAGCATTTACTGCAAAAGACGTGTCCGCCCTTCGCGAGAGAACCGGATGCGGTATGATGGATTGTAAGAAAGCTTTGACAGCTTCTGAAGGCGATATGGAGAAAGCAATTGAATTTCTGCGGGAGAAGGGCCTGGCCGCTGCTGCGAAAAAGGCTGGAAGAATTGCCGCTGAAGGCGTTGTTTATGCAATGGTTGACGAGGAGAAAAAGGTCGGCGTAGTGATTGAGGTCAACTCTGAAACTGACTTTGTTGCTAAAAATGAAAAGTTTATGGATTTCGTCGCTGTCTGTGCTAAAACTGTTGTTGCTGAGAACCCCGCTGATGTAGAAGCCCTTTTAAACTGCAATGCTGTTGAAGGCGAGGGAACTATCGCTGCACAGCTTCAGGATAAAATCTTAACGATTGGCGAGAATATGAAAATCCGTCGTTTTGTCCGCTATGAAGGCAATGTGGCTGCATATGTCCATGGCGGCGGCAGAATCGGCGTTCTGGTTCGCTTCGATACCGATGTAGCAAATAACGACGCCTTTAAGGATTTTGCAAAGACGATTGCAATGCAGATTGTTGCTTCCAATCCCACTTATGTGGACAAGGATTCCGTTCCTGCTGACGTAGTTGCCCATGAGAAGGAAATTTTGACTGCCCAGGCTGTTAATGAAGGAAAACCCGTTCAGATTGCTGAAAAAATGGTTATGGGGCGTATTGGGAAGTTCTATAAAGAGGTTTGCCTTGTTGAACAGCCCTTTATTAAGGATGCTGATACTCCCGTTGGAGCTTTTATTTCTCAGTCTGAAAAGGATTTGGGTGCTTCCATTAAGGTTTGTGAGTTTGTTCGCTTTGAAAAGGGCGAGGGCCTTGAAAAAAGAGAAGATAATTTTGCCGACGAAGTTGCCAGTATGGTGAAATAATGACAACAAAGGGATACTTTTGCCTGTTGTCCGCTGTGTGGGCTTCTTTGTGAATCACTTTTCAGGAAATAGGTTTATTTGTTGTGTTACAGAGGAGCTGACAATCCCCAGAAAGGGAAGCCAGCTCCTTTTTTGCAGTATATTAAAAAAATGTAAAATGTGTTTTGATAGATTTTGTTCGCCTTTTTTCTTTTTTGCTTTACATAAATTACTTTATGTTGTAAAATAGATAAAAGAAATTTGGATAATTTAAGAAAGGAGCGGAGGCTTGATGTCTTTAAAATATAAGCGGGTTCTTATTAAACTTAGTGGGGAAGCTCTGGCAGGGGAAAAAAAGTTTGGTCTTGATTATGATGTTGTTCATAATATCTGCGTTGGAGTAAAACAATGTGTGGACGCAGGGGCAGAGGTTGCGATTGTTGTAGGGGGCGGGAATTTTTGGAGGGGCCGTTCCAGCGGTAAAATGGACCGTACCCGTGCCGACCATATGGGTATGCTTGCAACAGTTATCAATTCTCTGGCTTTGGCTGACGGCTTTGAATCAGTTGGCGTAACTGTCCGTGTTCAAACCGCCATTACAATGCAGCAGATTGCTGAACCTTATATTCGCAACAGGGCTGTTTCACATCTTGACAACGGAAAATTGATTATCCTTGGCTGTGGAACCGGAAGCCCCTTCTTTTCAACTGATACTGCCGCCGCTCTTCGCGCCGCTGAATTGGATGCAGATGTTATCCTGAAAGCTACCCTGGTAGACGGCGTATATGATTCCGACCCCCATCAGAATCCTGATGCTAAAAAATATGATGTGCTGACATTCAGCGAAATGCTTAATAAGGAACTGGGAGTTATGGATTTGACTGCCGCTACACTCTGCCGCGATCAGAATATCCCCATTGTTGTATTCAGCATTGACGATCCTGATAATTTCCTTCGGGCTGTCCAGGGCGAAAATATAGGTACGATTGTCCACTAATGTGATTGAAGCTGGCAAAATGCCTATTCTATATTTTTAAGGAGGAATCCATTATGAAATCCGAACTGAAGCCTTATGACGAGAAAATGAAAAAGACCATCAGCTCCATGCAGTCCAACTTTGCTGCTATTCGCGCAGGCCGTGCAAATCCCGCCGTATTGGATAAAATCATGGTGGATTATTATGGCACTCCGACTAAAATTAACGCGATGGCAGCGGTTTCTGTATCTGAAGCAAGAATCCTGGTTATTTCCCCTTGGGACAGGTCAACCCTGAAGTCCATTGAAAAGGCGATTCAGGCTTCTGATCTGGGGATTAATCCGCAAAATGACGGTTCTGTATTGCGGATTACTTTCCCGCCGCTTACTGAAGAGCGCAGAAAAGATATCTGCAAGCAAATCCGCAAGATGGCAGAAGAATCCAAGGTGGCAATCCGCTCAATCCGGCGGGACGCCAACGAAACTTTCAAAGCCCTGAAGAAAAAGAACGAACTAACGGAAGACGATCAGAAGGATTTGGAAAAAGAACTTCAAAAGCTTACTGATAACTTTGTAAAGGAAATCGACACCCTTTCCGGCGCAAAAGAAAAAGAAATTATGGAAGTTTAAGGAGAACGTTATGCCGGACAAATCTACCCGAACAGTTTCCCTGAATGGGGAGCAGATTCCCGCTGAAGCTATGCCGAAGCACATTGCCATCATTATGGACGGGAATGGGCGCTGGGCCAAAAAAAGGGGGCTGCCCCGCAATATGGGGCATCGGCAGGGGGCAAAAACTTTTTCCGATATTGCTAAATATTGCCGGGATATTGGGATATCCTATCTGACAGTTTATACCTTTTCCACTGAAAACTGGATCCGCCCAAAAGAAGAAGTTGATTATCTCATGGATTTATTATCTGAATATCTTAATGATGTAAAAAAACATGAGAAAGAAAATATCCGGCTTTGCTTCCTGGGTGAAAAAGGGCCGCTGCGTGAGGATCTCAAGAAAAAAATTGCCGATATTGAGGACAGAAGCGCTAAAAATGACGGCATTACTGTTAATATTGCTCTCAATTACGGGGGAAGGGATGAGATTGTCCGCGCTGCCAGAAAAATTGCTGCACAAGGGGTTCGCCCGGAAGATATTACAGAAGAAGTATTTGCTTCTGCGCTGGATACTGATGGAATCCCAGACCCTGATCTCCTTATCCGCCCCAGCGGGGAGCAAAGGCTGTCTAATTTCCTGCTTTGGCAGTTGGCGTATACAGAGTTTGTCTTTATGGACGTGCTTTGGCCTGATTTTACATCTGCTGATCTAAATGATGCAATTCTGCAATTCTCCCGACGTTCCCGTCGGTATGGAGGACTATAATAATCTTTCGTTTAGGAGGTAGCGCCATGAAACAGCGAATCTTGTCTGCAATTGTCGGACTGTTGATCTTAGCCGTCGTACTGCTGGGCTTCAATACCCTGCTGCTTAATGTGGTTATCAGCCTGCTTTCTTTACTGGCGCTTTATGAGCTGTTTCATGCTGCCGGCTACCTCCGGCACCGTCTTTTGGTAACTGCTGCCTGGGTTTATGCCGGGATGCTGCCTTTTTTCCGGGAATTTTTCGGCTTTGATTTTCTGCCGCTGGTCTCTCTTTTATACCTGCTGGCGCTGCTTACAATCTTGCTGCGCTTTCACCGCGCTATCCGCTTTCAGGATGTTTTGTCGGTGGGGGCGCTGGGGATTTTAATTCCAACTTCTTTTACAAATGTTGTGCTGTTCCGCAATAATCTAGGCTGGGCTGGAGGAGTATTTTGTGCCATGCTTCTGCTGGGCAGTGCCTGGTTTGCGGATACCTGTGCCTATTTTACTGGAAGGGCTTTGGGAAAACATAAGCTCGCGCCTGTTATCAGCCCCAATAAGACCATTGAAGGCTTGGTGGGAGGTTTGATTGGTTCAGTGGCTTGTAATCTGCTTATGGCGTTCCTGCTTTCTTTGCTGATGAATTCTATTGGCATTGATATTATTGTACGTTATGCGGCAGTTGGATGTGCTACTTTATTGGGTTCTTCTGCAAGTGTCATTGGGGATTTGGCTGCCTCTACAATAAAACGCCAGTGCGGGGTGAAGGACTTCGGCAATATTATGCCGGGGCATGGCGGGGTTATGGATAGGTTTGACAGTGTTCTGCTTGTTTCTCCAGTGTTTTATTTATTTAGCTGCTTTGTTCCCTTAATCATAATTCGATAAGGCTGAAAAGTCAGGCTTTCCGAACCCGTATAAAAAATTATTTACCGCCTTAAACTTTTTGTAAATATTGTGGAAAACTTTTTTCAGATATGGTATACTGAATATAAGGTTAACACATCAAAGGAGAGGCACAGCAAACATGGGAAAGCTGAAATATACGTTTAAAAGCGACATTCTGTTTAAAATGGTATTTGTAAAATACCCGCATTTGCTGAAAGAGCTGGTGGCGGTGATCCTTGGGATAACAGTGGAAAGCATTACAGCATTTGATATCCTGAACGCAGAAATAACGCCGGAAAGTATTGGGGATAAATTTTGCAGGCTGGATATTAACATGAAGGTAAACGGGCAGCGGGTAGACATTGAAATGCAGGTGGCAAATGAAGGAAACTATCCAGAGCGTGCCATGTTTTACTGGGCGAGGGAATACTCTTCGGCCCTGCTGTCAGGAGAAGATTATTCCCTGCTCCCGCGTACAATCGTTATCAGTATTGTGAATTTCAAATTATTTGACTGTATGGAGTTCCATTCTTTTTTCCAGCCGCTTGAGACAAAACGCCATGAGCTGCTTTCAGATAAAATGGGACTTCATTTTTTTGAACTTCCCAAAGTCCCCATAGAAATAAGCGGGAAAGACGAGCTGCTATTGTGGCTGTCGCTGTTTAAAGCAGAAACAGAAGAAGAATTAGAAAAGCTGAATAAAATGGGGGTGTCAGTAATGAGCGAGGCAATCAAAGCTTATCGGACAGTTACAGCGTCGCCAGAATACCGCGAAATGGAACGGCTCCGTGAAAAAGCTGGACATGATGAAGCTCAGGCATTACATGCAGCGGAACTTAGGGGCGAAATCAGGGGTGAGATTAGAGGCGAAAGTAACGGTATCTCAAAAGGGAAGGCGCAGGTAGCGCATAACCTCATAAAAATGGGGATGTCAGTTGAACAGGTGGTACAGGCAACCGGTTTGGCGCAGGGCGAAGTGGAGACAATCTATAATTCTATCTACCTGTCATGAAGGTTCCAGATATACCGTCAAACATATTATAGCAATGAATTTTCTCGGAGACGCCGAAGGGCTGTCTCCGATTTTTTCCACATAAATAATTGAAAAGAAGGCTTACATCATGACACATGAAGAAAAAAGGCGGGTATTGGAAGAATTGGGTATACCAGGTGATTCGGCTGAATTTTATCTGGGGTTTGAATCAGATATATGGGCGATTTTGCCTGTGTTCCGTCTTTTAAAGCCATTAAACGACGACCTTGTTTTTTACCAGGGCGGGTACAAAAAGCTCATTGAAAGATATCAAAAAGAGGGCAAACTGGCAGAACGTATGCCGGCAGAAGCAAGGCTGGTGGAGTCAGGCGCTTCCCCTGAAGATATCGAGAAGCTTGCCTATGATTTGACCCTTCAGGCCTATGAGATGCTCTTATATCGTATGGATGACAGGGAAGGGGCGGAAAGCCCGGCGGATGATGACACAAAAGAAGCGTATGAGAAATGCGGTTATTGGAAGCTTGTGGAAATGTCGCAGGATGGGAAGCCAACAGGCAGGTACCTGCACACAGTCCATGGGTACCTGCCATTTTCCCTGCTGTAGTGAGTTTAACAGAAAGAAGATATAGTGTTATGAAACATATTTCTATCCTTGGTTCAACTGGTTCCATAGGTGTCCAGGCGCTTGATGTATGCGAAAACCTGGGGCTTGCGCTCAATGCCCTGACCGCTAACCGCAGTATAAAAAAATTGGAGGAACAGATCCGCCGTTGTTATACGGTTATGCCGCCTGACATCCGCCCCCGCTATGCGGTTACGGCTGACCCGGCACTGTACCTTGATTTGAAGGCGCTGCTTGCAGACCTGGAGGTTCAGGTTTTAGCAGGTTCGGACGCAGTTTGTGAAATAGCTGCTCTGCCGAAAAACGATATCGTTTTAAACGCCGTTGTAGGGATTGCAGGACTGCGCCCTACTCTAGCCGCACTCCAGGCTGGAAAGGAGCTTGCCTTGGCGAATAAGGAATCCCTGGTGACAGGCGGGAAACTTGTTTTGTCCGCCGCGGAGAAAAACAATGTCCATATTCTTCCGGTGGACAGCGAACATTCCGCAATTTTTCAGTGTATCCAGGGGCTTTCCAGCCCGGCAGAAGTGGAAAAAATCCTCCTTACTGCCTCTGGCGGGCCCTTTTATGGGAAAAAACAGCCGGACTTGGAAAACGTAACGGCAGAGCAGGCGTTGAAACATCCAAACTGGAGCATGGGAGCCAAAATAACCATTGATTCCGCTACCCTCATGAACAAAGGGCTGGAATTAATAGAAGCCTGCTATCTCTTTCAGAAAAAACCGGAAGATGTTGAAATCGTAGTTCAGCGGGAAAGCATTATCCACTCTATGGTTTTATGCCGGGACGGGGCAATCCTTGCGCAGATGGGCGCGCCGGATATGCGGGTTCCTATTCAATATGCTTTGACCTGGCCAAAGCGCGAGCCTTTGAAAACACCTCCGCTTTCCTTTAAACAGTTGGGAAAACTGACCTTTGGCGAAGCCGACGAGGATACCTTCCTTTGCCTGAAAGCCTGTAAAAAAGCCTTTGATATGGGCGGGCTGTATCCATGTATTGCAAATGGTACGAATGAGGCCGCGGTCGCTGCATTTTTACAGGGGAAAATCCCATTTTTAGAAATAGGCAGAACCGTTTGGGGGGCTTTGGAAAACCTCCATCCGGTAGGGGATGGCTCCAGCCTTGAGGAAATTCTGGAGGCTGACCAACTGGCAAGGGAGTACGCCGGACGGCATTTTTCCGAAATATGCTGACGGATCATATTTGAAGGGAATGTCTGATAATGACTGCAAAACAAATGTGGGCAGATCACTTTCCAAAATTTACAGGTTATTTAAGAATTTGCTAAAAAAACAGGTATGAATCTCTTTCTGTCCAGCGTATAATAAATCTGGTTGAACATTTATTTTGAAAGAATGGGGAAAGGGGCCAATGTGGTGAATTTTTGGACAATTTTGCTTGCTGTTGCGGTTTTTGGAGCAATTATCCTTGTCCATGAACTGGGCCATTTTCTGGCGGCAAGGCTGTTTCATGTTCAGGTGGATGAATTTTCCATCGGGATGGGGCCCGCAGTTTTTAAAAAACAAATGGGCAAAACTCTTTTTGCCCTTCGTATTATCCCTATCGGCGGCTATATCCAGATGGACGGCGAGGATCAGGACAGCAAAAATCCCAACGCGTTCTGCAACCAGAAAGCTTGGAAAAGACTTATCATTATCTCGGCAGGAGCTGTGATGAACCTTATTTTGGGTTTGGCAGTTTCGGCGTGGATGGTCAGTGCGCGGGGCTATGTTGGGACAACGCAGGTTTTACGCTTTGAAGAAGGGGCGACAAGCAGCCAAGCACTACAAATAGGGGATTCTATTTATTCTGTCAACGGAACCAGGACGAGAATTGACAATGACATTGTTTACGCTCTTTTGCGGGACGATGACGGGCTTGTAGATATGACTGTGATTCGTGAAGGGGAGAAAATCCCGATCCAGGTTCCTTTCCGAACGTCTGAGATGGACGGCGAGAGGGTTATTGTTTTAGATTTTAAGGTTTTAGCGGAAAAGTATACATTTTTTAACACGATCAAATACAGTTTTGGCTGGACGGTTTCTATGGTTCGCCAGGTTTGGCTTTCTCTGTTCGATTTGATTACAGGACGGTATGGGTTTAACCAGCTCTCCGGCCCTGTGGGGACAGCCCAGGCAATCGGAAAGGCTTCGACCCATGGGCTGGCTTCACTGTTGATGATGACAGGGTTTATTACGGTGAATTTGGGCGTTTTTAATCTTCTGCCGCTTCCGGCATTGGATGGGGGAAGGCTGATATTTTTAATTTTGGAAATGATTCGCCGCCGTCCGGTTTCGCCTAAATATGAGGGGTATGTCCATACTGCGGGGCTTTTGTTGTTGATGACGTTGATGGTTGCTGTCACTTATCAGGATATTCTTCGGTTGGTAGCTAAATAATGTGAGGGCAATCAGATGAATTTGCGGGGATAAGCTAAGATGAGTACAGGCTGGGGCGGATTAAAAAGGTTTGGGGTCAAGGGGCCTTTCCT
>CAOJXI010000028.1 GCA_948465665.1 uncultured Clostridia bacterium
GGGGCTTTTTAGGAAAGCCCCCTTGACCCGAAACCTTTTTAATCCGCCTTAGCTTATACCCGTCTTAAGTTTATCCCCGCAAATCAGCTTTATGTCTCACATCAAAATAACAAGGAAGCAGTCAGATGCGCAGTGGCTGGACACAGCAGATGAGGGAATCCCTATCTACTGGTTTAGCTGGTGCGCCTATCTCTGTCCTACAAATGGAAAAATATGGAGATGAAAAACGTGTTTAGACGCAATTCAACCTTTTATTCCCCCACAGGCCCGATTGAATTTATTGTAGCCGGACTAGGAAACCCCGGAAAAGAATATGAAAACACCCGCCATAACGCTGGTTTTATGGCAGTTGATTATATGTCAAAGGAATGGAATTTCTCAGTTGACCGTCTAAAATTCAAGGCCCTATGCGGGGATTGCATGGTTGCCGGGAAACGGGTTCTTTTTTTAAAACCCTCCACATTTATGAACCTTTCCGGCCAATCCATAACCGAAGCTGCCTCTTTTTATAAAATCCCTTGGGAAAAGGTAATAATCCTGTCGGATGAAATTTCATTAAATCCCGGTAAACTCCGCATACGTCGGAAAGGCTCTGACGGCGGCCACAACGGGCTGAAAAATATAATCTACCTGTCAGGCAGTGATAATTTTCCGCGAATCCGTATAGGGGTTGGGCAAAAGCCAAATCCTGAATATGATTTAGCATCCTGGGTACTCAGCCGTTTTACAGCAGAGGATCAAAAAGCCTTAGCGGAAGTTTTCCCAAAGGCAGCCAAAGCAGTGGAATATATAGTAGAAGGAAAGATTGACCAGGCAATGAACCAGTTTAATGAAAAGTAAACAGCGGATACCCATATAGCTGCGGCCTTGTTCAGCCGTACTTACTGCAAGGAGTGATACAGGGGACGATGGAAAACCAACTTAATTTGTTCCGAACCCTTCTGAATGGGTTGGACGGCTATGAAAAACTTTATTCTGCGCTGCAATCCGGTCGTTATCCTATTTTGGCGACAGGTCTGAATGTAATTCATAAAAGCCATATGGCAGCAGCACTATGGCATGATACCAGCAGAGGGATGATTATTATTACAAATGATGAACCTTCTGCAAACCGTATGACAGAGGATATCAATGGGTTTATCGGACAGGAAACAGCGGTATTATATCCATACCGTGATTTTACTTTCCGGCAGATGGACGGGGTGTCCCGCGAATATGAACACGCCCGGCTGAAAGTTTTAGAGGGCATTGCCCAGGGCAAACGCCCTATTGTAGTAGCATCGGCGCAGGCCGCCCTTCAATATACGATTCCGGTTGAAAAGCTCCGCCAGGCTACCCTTCGCTTGCAGCCAGGAGAAAAACAGGATATGCAGAGCCTTTTGGAATTCCTGTCTTTTTCCGGCTATGAACGGGCGGAACGGGTGGAAGGCGTATGTCAGTTTTCCCAAAGGGGCGGCATTTTGGATGTGTTCCCACCCCAGGCAGATTCCCCTATACGGATAGAATTCTGGGATGACGAAATAGATTCTATCAGTTCTTTCCTGGTAGATACCCAGCGCCGGGTTGACAATTTGGAGGAGGTATGGATTACCCCAGCCAGGGAAGCGCTTTTTGAAAGCGAAGCATCCTTTTTGGAACTTCTGCGCAGAATCCGTAAAAACATCCGCGGAAAAAACGCCGTCAAAATCCGGGAAAATATTGACCATGATATACAAAGGATAGAAAGCGGCCTGACCCTGGAATCCATGGATCGGTATCTCCCGCTCCTGTATCCACAGCCTGCAACCCTTTTAGATTATCTGCAATGCCCGTCAGGGGACAGCCAAGGCTCCCGAATCCTGGTTATCAGCGAAAGCGTAAACATCCGGGAAAATCTTCGGAATGCCAACTGGCAAGTTCAGGAGGACATTAAAGCACTGTTTGAAGAAGGGGTTCTTTTCCGCGGGTGCGACACCTTCAACAAGGAATTTGTTGATCTGGCGGAAACTGCTTCCCATACCCCAACGCTGCTTTTGGACACATTCGGGCGGACACTGGAGGAAATTCCCTTGCGGGAGCTGGTGGAAATCCAGTGCCTTCAACTGTCAGCATGGTCTGGCGAGTTTGAGCTGTTAAAAGAGGAATTAGGCAGTTACCTGAACCAGAATTATAGTTGCATTGTTATGGCGGGGACAGCGCGTTTTGCCGCGTCTATTGCCCACGACCTTCGGGAACAGGGCATAAAGGCCGATTATGTGGAATCTTTGAAAACGCCTGTTCCGGGCAGGGTGTACCTGATGGAAGGGATTCTTGGGGCAGGTTTGGAATACCCGGAAAACAAAACTGTTATTTTCAGCTACAGCCGCGCCGCTGGGACAACCCGCAAACGCCGTGTAAAACACAAACCAGGCGAACAGATTCGCAGCCTTTCCGATTTGAACTTTGGCGACCCGGTGGTTCATATGTCCCATGGAATCGGGATTTTCCAGGGGATTGTCAAGCAGGAAATGCAGGGCGTTACCAAGGATTATATCAAAATCAAATATGCCGGAAGCGATACGCTTTTTGTCCCTGTTACCCAGTTAGACCTGGTTTCCCGGTATATTGGCCCCAAGGAAAACGGAAGCCTTAAACTGAACAAGCTGAACTCAGTTGAATGGAATAAAACCAAACAGCGTGTTCGTTCCGCTGTAAAAGATATGGCAAAAGAACTGATTGCCCTTTACGCCAAGCGCGCCCAGGAAAAGGGCTTTGCCTTTTCACCGGATACGGAATGGCAGAAAGAATTTGAGGAAAGGTTCCCCTATGAGGAAACCGACGACCAGCTCCGCTGTATTGATGAAATCAAGGCTGACATGGAACAAATTCGCCCTATGGAACGGCTGCTGTGCGGGGATGTGGGTTTCGGCAAAACTGAGGTTGCACTTAGGGCGGTATTTAAAGCAGTGATGGATTCCAAGCAGGTTGCCGTTCTGGTTCCCACCACAATCTTGGCATGGCAGCATTACAATACCTTCCGAAGCCGTTTGGAAAATTTCCCGGTCAAGGTGGAGATACTTTCCCGCTACCGCACCGCAAAACAACAGAAGCAGATCCTCCGGGAACTGGCGAGAGGGGAAATCGAAATTATCATTGGAACGCACCGGCTGCTTCAAAAGGACGTTGAATTTAAAGATTTGGGGCTGGTGGTTATTGATGAGGAACAGCGTTTCGGCGTGGCGCATAAAGAGCAACTGAAAGAAATGAAGCACAATGTTGATGTTCTTACCCTTTCCGCTACCCCGATTCCCAGGACACTGAATATGGCGATGTCCGGCGTAAGGGATATGTCCGTTATCGAAGAAGCACCAGCTAACCGGCATCCGGTTCAAACTTATGTTTTAGAGCATGACTGGGGGATTTTGTCCGAAGCCATTAAAAGGGAGCTAAGGCGCGGGGGGCAGGTTTTTTACCTTCATAATAATATTGCAACGTTGGATCGCTGCGCCGGGCAGATTGCTGCCCTGGTTCCAGATGCAAGGATTGTAATCGCCCATGGGAGGATGTCAGAAGAACAGCTTTCCAACACCTGGAAAATGCTGATGGATCATGAAATTGACATTCTGGTTTGTACCACCATTATTGAAACCGGGGTTGATGTGGCAAACTGCAATACCCTCATTGTTGAAAACGCTGACCATATGGGGCTTTCCCAACTATACCAGCTTAGGGGAAGGGTAGGCAGAAGCAACCGCAGGGCTTTTGCTTACCTTACCTTCCAGCAGGGAAAAGAAATTACTGAAATTTCCGCGAAACGCCTTGCCGCTATCCGGGAATTTACCTCCTTTGGCTCCGGCTTCCGCATTGCGATGAGAGACCTTGAAATCCGGGGAGCAGGCAACATTTTAGGGGCACAGCAGCATGGCCATATGGAATCTGTTGGGTATGACATGTATGTCAAAATGCTTTCCGATGCCGTTCAGGAACAAAAAGGAGAAAGGCCCCCAACTGCTATGGACGAGGAATGTTTAATCGACATCCGGGTTGGCGCCCATATCCCCGAAGATTACATTGACAGCCTTTCCAACAGGATTGATGTTTATAAAAAAATCGCCGGGATACGCAACGAGAACGATGCTATGGATATTACGGATGAACTCATTGACCGGTTCGGTGAACCGCCGAAAGCCGTTAAAGGATTGATTGACGTTGTTTTGATACGAAATATGGCTTTGCAAATGGGTATTTATGAGATTACTCAAGGGGAGGAAAAACTTACCTTCTTTACCCATAACCTGGATATGAACCGTATAGGTGCGCTGTCCGCTAAATTTCCCGGAAGAGTTTCTGTTGGAGCTGTTGAGAAGTCTTGTATCCATTTGAGTATCGATAAGGCAGAACAAACTTTAGTTGTGCTGAGAGATGCACTGCTATGTATGAAGGAAGCTCAGGAGAAAGCCGAAAAAGAAGGGTTTCAAGAAGCCGCAGAGGAATTTAAACGGCAGCAGGCGGAATTGGTGAAAAAAGGAAGGTTTGTGGAGAAGAAGTTAAGCCCTGCAATGCAAAAAGCTTTGGAAATGCAGAAACAATTAACCTCCCAAAAACGGGCAGAAAGGTAAAAGCTGATTTGCGGGGGAAACCTAAGACGGAGTATAGGCTAGGGCGGATTATAAAGGTTTGAAGAGTCCAGAGGAACTTTCCTAAAAAGTTCCTCTGGTCGCGCCCGCAGGCGCGAAATACCCCAGCAAGCTAAAAACAAACAAAAACCTTGCCTAAGAGCCTGTTTAGAATCTCCCCGCGCACGTCTTAGCGGCGTATTTTCCGCCCAGACTGCGTTAAAAATCCTTGTAATCCGTCAGGATTACTGCGAATTTTTGCCTTGCTGGGCAAAAAATCCGCTCGCTAATCCGCACACGTTGAGATCTTAAACAGGCTCTTAGACCGTAAACCATATAATTACAGATCATGCCTGCAAATTTATTTTATCGAACCTATTATGAAGAAGGGCAAAAAAGAACCCTTTACTGGTCTGATGGACTACGAGGGCAACTGGATATGTAAATGTCCTGCTTTCCCATACCCAATTTTCAATGGAATCGCCAATCTACAATGATAAAGATTATGTTTGCTGAAAAGCATTACCCCAGGGATATTTTTATTTTATATTGCGCTTCATATTTCATAAAAAACACTTCTTATTTTTCAATGTTTTGTCCTTAGTATACTAACTTTAAAAACTCATACCGATTTTATTGACTTCAAAGTTCCGCCGCTATATAATAAGAGTTGTCAAGTGTCATGACTGGTGTCAATCTTATATAGCAGCGTTTTCGGGGAGGTTGCTGCTTATGATAATTGGTCTCGCTGCTGCCTGCATATTCCTTTTGTTTGGGCTCTGTTTTGTCCGGGGGAAAGGCGCTGTTTTGCTGATGCGTTTTCATGTTGTCCCAGAAGATGACAACGGCGCTTATGATCCCTATGCAATCAGCCGCTTTATAGGTTTTGTATCCCTGCTGTTTTCCCTGGGGGCTTTTCTGTGGTGGCTGAATAAGGTCTTTCAGGTAAACCTGTTTCTCACATTGAGCCTTGTTATCTTTATCGGAACGGTTTTATTTGTCCTGGTTTACCTGAATACAGGGGAACGGTTCTGGATTCCCCGTGAGGATTACATCCCCTTTTCCTCAACCCTGCGCAGCGCGGAACAGGCCGCTGCTGAACAGGAGGCTTCCGAACACATTGAAACCTTTTTTGAATCTGTTTCTGTCCGTGGGCGGGTAGCTTATGGGGCTGCATGTCTGGAAAAAACAGTTGATGCCTTGCAGGCACGAACTCCTAAGATGTCCGAATTTCTGGAAATCCTGTGGGGGTTTACCTCTGCGATTCTTTTTGACGAGTGGGAGGAAAAGGCAAAAGCGTTTTCAGTTGGTTCCATAGACGCTTTCTCTAAGCTTTTCTGTTTAGATGGGCTGGAAGAACCAGACCTTTCCTTTTTATACCAATTACAAAAAGAGGCTTTGGAAGCAGCGTTTGCTAATTTATCCGGCGGGCAGTCGGGATTTACCATGGAACCTACGATTCGGTTAGTTAAGCTGATGTGGAAAAATGGGTTTGACCTTCCTTTTATGAAGCCATTCCGCCTGTCGTCCTTTTCGGAAAGCAGCGGATGGGGCGACCCAAGGAAACCAGAATTTTTCCAGCAGGAGGCCAATTAAGAAAGGATGTAAGTTATGACAGAATCTACAAAGGGCTTATTGGAATTTTTACAGTTATCCCCCACTTGTTTTCACGCTGCTGAAACAATAGAAAGCTGTTTACGGGAAAATGGCTATAAGCAGCTCCAGGAAAGCCAGCCCTGGGAGCTGGAAGCAGGAGGAAAGTATTATGTAACGCGGAATCGTTCTTCCATCCTGTCCTTTAGAATCCCTTCCAAAGATTTTACGGGCTTCCAGATTGCCGCAAGCCATTGCGATTCCCCAACCTTCAAAATCAAAGAAAACCCGGAAAAGGATGTAAAAAAGGCTTATATCCAGCTTAATACTGAGAAATACGGCGGTATGATCTTTACAAGCTGGATGGATCGCCCGTTGTCTGTTGCAGGACGGGTAATGGTTCGGGAACCGGAAGGGAAAATCATATCCCGCCTGGTTCAAATTAACCGCGACATGGTTCTGATCCCCAATGTGGCAATCCACATGAACCGCCAGGTCAACGACGGCTATAAATTTGACGCTCAGGTTGATATGCTGCCTTTATATGGGGACGGGGATGCTTCCGGGAAATTCCAGGAAGAAATTGCAAAGGCGGCAGGTACAGTGCCGGAAAATATTCTGGGAAGCGATCTATTCCTGTACAACCGCACAAAGGGAACTGTGTGGGGCTCTCAGGGGGAATATCTTTCAGCGCCCCGGCTGGATGATCTGGAATGTGCATACACTTCATTAATGGCTTACCTCCAGGCTGGCGAAGCGGGTTCTGTTCCGGTCTATGCGGTATTTGACAATGAAGAAGTGGGGAGCGGGACAAAGCAGGGCGCTGATTCCACTTTCCTTTTTGATGTGCTGCGGCGAATCTGCCTTGCCGCAGGCAAAGGGGAGGAGGGTTATTATACTGCCCTTGCGTCCAGCTTCATGGTGTCGGCGGATAACGCCCACGCGGTTCATCCCAACCATCCTGAATATTCAGACCCAACCAATCTGGTATTTATGAATAAGGGGGTTGTGATAAAATTTAACGCCAACCAAAAATATACAACGGACGCTGTTTCTGCGGCGGTATTCAAAGAGATTTGCCGGAAAGCCGGAGTCCCATGCCAGACCTTTGCAAACCGTTCCAATATGGCGGGAGGGTCTACCTTGGGGAATATATCCAACAGCCATGTTTCCCTGAATACAATTGACATCGGTTTAGCACAGCTTTCCATGCACTCCTGTTATGAAACCGCCGGAACCTTGGACATAGATTATATGGTTCAGGCTCTTGCTGCTTTCTATGGTTCCACAATCCGGGCAGACGGAGACGGAACTTACTCCATCCAATAACGACAGCCTGTCAGCTTTTTGTTAAAGCAACATTTTTTAAAAGGGTAGGGAGAATAAAATGAGTTCTGCAAATACAGCCGAAAAAGAAACTTTCAAGCAGTTCCTAAAACGAAAGGACATAGAAATTTCCGCCAAACGTTATGGAATTGACGCCCTGGGGGCTATGGCACAGGGGCTTTTTGCCTCCCTGCTTATTGGGACAATTATCAGTACTTTAGGGGAACAGTTCCATCTTCCGGTACTGGTTGAAATAGGCGGTTATGCCAAAGCCGCTACCGGCCCCGCCATGGCTGCCGCTATCGGGTATGCCCTGAAATGCCCGCCTTTGGTACTGTTTTCCTTGATTGCGGTAGGAGCTGCCGCTAACACCCTTGGAGGCGCGGGAGGCCCTTTAGCGGTTCTTATCATTACCATCTTAGCCGCTGAATTTGGAAAGATGGTTTCCAAACAAACGAAGATTGATATTATTGTCACCCCGTCGGTTACAATCGGCATAGGCGTACTGCTTTCAATGGGATGCGCGCCTACTATCGGTGCAGCCGCCAGCTCTGTGGGCAATGCGATTATGTGGGCTACAAATTTACAGCCTTTCTTTATGGGGATACTGGTTTCTGTTGTAGTTGGATTTGCGCTGACCCTGCCTATCAGCAGTGCTGCAATTTGCGCGGCGCTTGGATTAACCGGTCTGGCGGGGGGAGCCGCCGTTGCCGGATGCTGTGCGCAGATGGTTGGATTTGCTGTGATGAGTTTTAGGGAAAATAAATGGGGCGGGCTGTTTGCCCAAGGGATTGGAACCTCCATGCTCCAAATGGGGAATATTGTGAAGAATCCCCGGATATGGCTCCCTCCTACAATTGCTTCCGCCATTACTGGGCCAATTGCGACCTGTCTGTTTGGTTTGCAGATGAATGGGGCGGCTGTTGCTTCCGGTATGGGAACCTGCGGGCTGGTTGGACAGATAGGCGTTTATACAGGCTGGGTGAACGACATCGCCGCAGGTGCAAAAAACGCGATTACACCTATGGATTGGATTGGGATGCTTTTGGTATGCTTTGTATTACCCGCGGTATTATCCTGGGCGATTGCAATCCCTATGCGTAAATTGGGATGGATTAAAGAGGGAGATTTAAAGTTGGATCTATAACTTTAGCGTGAGTTCGATAAAGCTCATTTGCGGAAGAAAGCTTGTACTCACCTTAGCTTATCCCCGCAAATGAGCTTTATCATACAAGACGGCTGTAGCATCTGCTGAAAAGCAGTGTTACAGCCATCTTTTATATACAATACTCTATGTTTAATCTAATCCGCATCGACAATTTTTCTTTTTCGCAAAACTTTCACCAAAGGAATAGCGACAGAAATTACAATCACAGCAGTAAGCATCCCTACAGCGAAGCGGATAAGCGCGTCCCCAAAAATCAAGGCAGGGGTATAATAACCCAAGAGTACACTATCCAGCCAGTTGACGAGGGTATTTCCGGTAGTAGTTGCAATGGCAGCCACAATAGAAACAGCATAGCTGATCCATCTTCGTTCTTCCAGCCGCCATCCCTGGCGTTTTCCAAACACCACAGCTGCACCAATAATGATTCCACGCAAAGCAGGGGGAATCAAATAAAGAACCGTGGTATAGGTTATGCCATAGGTCAAAAGCTGTTTAATCAGCTCGCCGGCAGCAGCAACAATCGCGGCATCCAAGGGCCCCCATAGTAAAGCGCAGACCACTACTGGCAGAGAGCCAAAGGTAAGGCGTACATTTCCTGCTTGTATTGACAAATACAGGGACAGGGGGACGTACATGGCTGCAAGAAGCGCCATGTAGCATAATTGTTTTGTTTTTCTTTTGGGCATGAAAAAACCTCCTTCTGTTTTCGGCAGCTATGCCGCACAGAGGAAGCCCGTTCCCATGATGCGGCAGCGGGATGCGAGACCTATAATGCGGAAATCTGTTCTGCAAATCGCAGTTTTAAAGCGATTTGTATCATTTCCTTCAACCAGAAAGCAACTCCCCGTCTTTCCGGCACTTTAACACATATGTCCCTACTCTGCCTGCCCTTTTCTGAGAAATACGAAAGGGCTTGTTTATTATAATATATTTTACGGCTAAATGCAATATAAAATGTAATATCATTATTAGGCAACTGCCTGAATGAATCTGAAGTTGATATAAAAAGCAAAGCCCATATTAAATCAGCCTTTTTAATTACCATTGCTTTGCAGACCGGTTATGTGATATACTTAAATATGCACTTTATTTTCTGATTGATTTACAAAGGAGTTTTTATGAAGCGTATTCAGGATATGACATCTGGCAATCCGGCAAAACTTATATTCTTTTTTGCGCTGCCGCTGATGCTGGGAAATGTATTCCAGCAAATGTATACTATGGTAGATACGATTATTGTTGGCCAGGTAGTTGGCGTTCAAGCGCTTGCAGCATTGGGTGTCTGCGAATGGATTATTTGGTTGATCCAGGGGGTAGCGTCTGGTTTTTCCCAGGGGTTTTCCATCTTAATTTCCCAGAGGTTTGGAGCAGAAGACGGCAGCGGCCTTAGAAAATCTGTTACTATGTCGGCTGTCCTTGCAGGAATTATTGGGATATCTATGACAATTTTAAGCTTCCTGACAATCCGCCCAATTTTGAAAATCCTAAATACACCAGACAATATTCTGTCACAGGCATCATCTTATTTACATATTCTGCTTGGCGGCCTTCTGGTTTATACAGCGTATAATACAATGGCAGCGGTACTGCGTGCCATGGGGGATGGAAGAACTCCCCTTTATGCAATGGTTGTCGCTTCAGTTGTCAATATAAGCCTTGACTTGCTGTTTGTTGTGACATTCCGTTGGGGTGTGGAAGGGGCCGCAGCAGCTACAGTAATAGCCCAGTTTAGTTCCTGCCTTTGTTGTATGGCGGCTTTGCGCAGGATTCCGCAGCTTCAAATGGATGCCAGCGATTGGAAACTCGAACCTGAAACAATGGGCAGGCTGCTTTCCCTTGGATTTCCTATCTGTTTTCAGAATATCATTATATCTGTTGGCGGTTTGGTAGTACAGACGGTTGTCAACGGCTTTGGTATGATCTTTGTTGCAGGTTTTACGGCTACAAATAAATTGTATGGTATTTTAGAGGTTGCAGCTACCTCCTTTGGTTTTTCCATGGCTACCTATACCGGACAGAATTTAGGAGCCGGTAAATACCAGCGTATTAAACAGGGTGGAAAATCTGCTGTTGTCATGGCGATTGGAACCGCTTTGGTGATTTCTGCTTCTATGGTCTTGTTTGGCAGGAAAATTTTAATGCTGTTTATTTCCGCTGAACCCGATGTAGCGGCCCAGGTGCTTGATGTTGCTTATACTTATTTATTATTTATGTGTTCTATGCTGTTTGTGCTTTATTTATTGTATGTATACCGGTCAGGATTGCAGGGGATGGGGGATACTATCATACCTTTGGTTTCAGGTATCGCTGAACTGGTCATGAGGATTTCCGCAGCCGTTCTTTTGCCGCTCTGGATTGGACAGGGAGGAATTTATTTTGCTGAAATATTGGCATGGCTTGCCGCAGAATTGTTATTAATGGCGTTTTTTTATTACAGATTGTATAAACTTTTGAAACAAGGTGATAAAATCAGTCATGCAGAATCTTGAGGTAATAGAAACACCCCGTCTTTTATTGGTGCGGCTGAATGAAAAATGGATGGGAAAATTTTCCCAGAACCCAAAAGAATCAGCGGCAGAATTGGAAAATTCCCTGTCCCTGGAACATTCAGAGAGAACAGAACACCCTCCGTCTGCCTATCAGTATGCCTGTTCGGAAATATCCCGGTTCCCCGAAAGCGCAGAATGGCTGTGTTTTTGGGAGGTTATACAGAAAGAGCAGCGGTGCAGGATAGGCGGGATGTTATTTAAGGGCCCGCCGGATGAATCCGGGGAAGTTGAAATCGGATATGGAATTGATACTGGTTTCCAAAGGATGGGGTTTGGGCTGGAAGCCGTGGGAAAGGGAATCCAGTGGGCGTTTTCCAGGGGAGCCAGGGCAGTCATTGCGAAGGTAAACCCTGGAAACAAGGCTTCCCGCCGTTTATTGGAAAAAGCTGGTTTGGAACAATACAGTTTTATAGGAAAAATGCCCTGTTATCGAATGATACACCCTGATTATAAGGGCAAATCAGAAAGGATATGATAAAATGGACGCTGTATTTTATGAAAACAACCGAATCCCGGAGGTTTCCCCGGAGTCTGTTGGGATACCTTCCCAGTCTGTACATGATTTTATGGAAGCTGTCCAAAGGCGGCGGGTAAACCTCCACAGCTTTATGATTATGCGCCATGGGAAAACTGCGGCGCGGTGCAGTTATGCCCCATATACGGGAACGCTCCGCCACCGGGTTTATTCTGTAAGTAAAAGCGTAACTTCTGCGGCGGCAGGGATTGCGGTAAAGGAAGGGCTGCTTCATCTTGATGACCGGGCAGCAGATTTTTTCCCGGAAGAAGTTGAAAAACCGCTGCACCCATTCACTGCCCGCATGACAGTAGAAGACCTTTTGACAATGCGGACAGTTCACCGGGCGTCTACTGATACCAGTAAGGGCCGCTGGGTGCATAGCTTTCTAAATACGCATCCGTCCCACCCCTCTGGGACAACTTTCGCTTACGATACTACTGGTACACATATGGTCTGCGCCATCCTTCAGAAAATCACAGGGCAGACAGTCCATGAATATCTTAAAACAAGATTATTTGACAAAATTGGAATAGGGCCTGTCTATTGGGAGAAATGCGACCAGGGAATCAACCTTGGCGGGAGCGGGATTTGGTGTACCACAGAGGATATGGCGCGGTTTGGGCAGTTATATCTTCAGGATGGGGTGTGGAACGGGGAAAGGATTCTGCCGGAAGGCTGGGTTGATGCAAGCTTTACGCCACATTCTGATAATTCTAACGCGAACTTTACATTAGATGGCTGTCATGGATATGGGTACTTTTTTTGGAAAACCAAATATGGCTGGTGTGCCTTTGGGATGGGTGGACAGTTAATTGTGGTCGTTCCAGAAAAGGAACTGGTTTTTGTGTCTACTGCCAACACAATGGAACTGAAGGATGGACAGCAGCTTATTTTGGACAGCTTTTGGGAAACGGTTTATCCTTCCCTTATCAACAGCCCCCTTGCTGAAAACTCCAGTATGTGGGGCAGTTTAAAAGAAAAATGCCGTAATGCTCAGCTTTTAGGGACAGAAGTGAAACATTCTTCCTGGGAAAACAAGCTCTCCGGCAGGCGGATTGTTTTAGATGAGGGATGTAATGGGATTACAGAAATGGAGTTTCGCTTCCACCAGGATGAAGGAGAGCTTTTGTTGGTAAACAATGAGGGGGAACATGTGGTTCCCTTTGGAATCAACAGTTTTAGGAAATCCGCTGATACCTTTACCGGTTTGGATGCGTTTGCAAAATTAAAGTGGACAGATGAAAACCGCTGTATTCTTCAGGTGGAACTTCCAGACCAGGTTCACCGGCATGAGTTCCATTGTGTCTTTTTGTCTGATGCTGTGACAGTCCAGATAAAATCTGTCGGCGGGTTACGAAATGACAGCCTGAATGGATATTTAGGGGCTTTGTGGAATAGCAGGTAAAAAATTGTCCTGCGGGGAAATCTCCGCAGGACAAAATAATAGCACCTTATTTTTAATAGGGCTTTGGCTCCACTAGCTGTACTTTATCAAGGTAACTTATATTTTATTCCAATGCAATAAAGGGATTCACAGTTTCCCCCATAGCCTGCGGGAACTGCCCGTTCCACTTTTGTATTTTTTCATATTCAATATACTGGGGGGAATTGACCAACTGTTCCTGTACCACCTGGATGCTGTAAGCCTGTGCTTCAGCTTCAATCCTCTGGCTGTCAGCCTGTGCCTGGGCGGAAATAACAGTCTGGCGAGCCTTTTCCTCTGCCTCTTTTGTCTTATTCTGCATTTTCAAAGCGTCCTGTTCTGCAACAACCTTGGCGCGGACTGCTTCCTCGAAACCGTCTTCAAAGTCTACATCCTCCAATGCAAAGGATGCAACTACAATGCCGTTTAATCCTAAACTGTCTGAGACCTTCTGTTCAATATTTTCCTGTACAACAGTGCGGTTTTGAATCAGTTCTTCAGCTTTAAACTGCCCAATTTCATTTTTGGTAATAGATAATACCTGGGGAATAACCAGCTTGCTTTCAACATTATTAATCCCTACGTTGCGGATTAAATCAGATAATTTTGACTGGTCGTAATAATAATTCAGCTTAAAACGCAGGTTTTCCACAGTTTGGGTATCTTTAGTATAGGCGTTGGTATCAGCTTCATAGATCTGTTCCCTTACATCTACCCGGACGACATTTTCAATTACAGGGATTTTAAAATTCAAACCGGGCTGAAGGTTATCAGCGACAATTTTCCCAAAACGATATTTTACGCCAATATATCCTTCTGAAATAGTGACAAAACTGGTAAGGGATACAACAGCAGCCAATGCTAGGATAATACAAAGAACAAGGATTCTCACAAACCCCTTTTGTTTTTTCCTTCTGTCCAGATCAATGGGTTCATTTTGGTTCATGCTCATAATAAAAAACCTCCTAATTGGTTAGGGCGCATTAAACAATTATTTGGAACGCGCTGCATTTTGACCGGAAGCTCCTACAAGAGTCCCCTCCTGAAGAAGCAGGTTATAAATTTTATCTACATCCAAGCCATTATCTTTATCAAATTTCGCCTTTTGGAGAAACCCTTTCAGTTTGCTGAGACGCAGAACCGGAACGTCGCTGCCCACAAAGCAGGAACTTTTTTTAGCGTAAGAATCATATATAATGAGCTGCTCCACAGGTACATTATAAATTTTATTCTTGGAAAGCAGGCTGCGGAGTTGAAGGATTGCCTGTTGGTTTTCCTGATATGGGTTAGGGATATTCTCTTTAAATTTGGAATCGTCGTATACCCATTTGGCAGATTTGGCATCCCCAAAATAAGAGCCGCGCCGGTCTAAAGTCGATACCAGCAGAATCCCAAAATAACCAATCAACAAATGGGGGATTACAACAATCCCTTTTTCATCATTTAATTGGAGATGATCTATGACCTTAAACTTGCGGATTGTACCATACTGCCGCAGGATAGCACTGGTTTTCTTCCCATAATAAGAAGGACGCTTTTTGCGGATACGTGTAAAATAATAGACGGTCAGCAGTACCGAGGGCGTCAAAAGCACTGCCCCCATTATAATGAACAATATCCAGGTCATTGTATCATAATTCATTTTCTACACCATTCCCTAAACTATACTATGTAATACAGCCGCATATATAACCGGTCTTTTTTATTGTAACATAAAATTCCCCTGGATAAAATAGATAAAATGAAAATAATACAAGAATTTATCTGTATATAGTTTTTTTCTCAAACTCAAACAGGGATGCAGAACATTTAAAAAGTTCCGCATCCCTGTTTTACAGGAAAAAGGCTCTTAAACAAATCCGGCAGCAATCCTTTTCCCGCCGCGCCGGGTTTATCAGTCAGTCAAAACCCGGAATTCGTTCTCTCCTAAAGGAGTCCAAACGATTTCATTTACATCATCAAAGCCGGATGGAAATCGACAATTGCCTTCCGGGTTGCTTCAAACACTGCATCAATGGAAACGCCTGCAACCGTATCCCCCAAAGCCTGCCGCAGTTCTGTCCCATTCATCATAGACATGGTTTCAGAAATGGCAAATTGGGCGGCCTGCATATCGGAAAACTGTTGGTTCATGCCAAAGCTGCTGACAGAGGATTCAGATTTGGTTTTCTGAGATTCCGCCAGGCTCCACAAGTTAATCTGCTTGCTGATCCCCTGGGCGTGCAGGATCTGTGCTTCTACCACAAGCTTCATGTATTTTTGGAAACGCTTTGCACGGGCTGTCCAGAAGTCGTCCTCGCCGTCGCCGCTGTCGTCTGAAGACTGGGTAATTTCTCCATGGCTGCACGCCATGACATTACAGATATTCCCATCTTCGCCGATTGCCAGGCACCGGGAGGATCTTGCCTCAATACCAGGGATGATTGCTTCGTTGCGCACTTTGTCAAAGGCAAACCATGCCTCGATCCGCTTATAAATCTCATCAGCATATTCGGGGTCCTGCTCCATGCGCTCCTGAACCTTGGGATGGATGATAACTGCTGTGCTTCCAGCCGGGATCGGGGATATCATACGCTGGGATGCAGATGATATTGGGTCGGGATTCATGCCGGATGGCGTCCAGTTTTCAATTTCCTCTGCCTTTGTGCCCTGCTGGAACAGCTTATAGAAGGGGAAGTCATTACGGGTCTGCCAATAACGATTGCTGCCGTCAAAGACATGGTAGACCAGGTTGGGATACTTCTTTCTGAGACGTTCCTCCAGAGATAAGGCTTGGGTCTCGGTGTTTTCCTGCGTTTGGGTGATTTCCATAGCGTTGGCGATTTTGTCCAGAAAGGCGCTGCTGGTAACATTACCGCTTTTTGGAGCAGTTGGGGTAGACATGCCAATCTGGGACATTGCACGCGATAACGCGCTGATGTCCATCATTTCTCCCATCTCCTTTTTAAATATTACCCTATGGGGAAAATATCCATAGGGTTAATTTTAGTTTACACTTTGTAAGCCGCCGCGTCAATATATTCTGACATAAAAAAGTTTATGGAATCCCTGTATTTAACTTGAGTTCGGTAAAGCTGATTTGCGGGAGAAAGCTAAGACGAGTACAAGTTGGGACGGATTAAAAAGGTTTCGGGTCCAGGGGGCTTTCCTAAAAAGCCCCCTGGTCGCGCCCGCAGGCGCGAAATACCCCAGCAGGCTTAAAGCCA
>CAOJXI010000029.1 GCA_948465665.1 uncultured Clostridia bacterium
GGACCCGAAACCTTTTTAATCCGCCTCAGCTTGCGGTTGTCTTAGCTTTCTCCCGCAAATGAGCTTTATCGAACCATTAATTTAAAGCATACCCTATCATACATTTAGGAGGACAAACCATGAAGGAAGAAACGAAACGCCCGGAAAAAATCATCTGCAATTACATGATGCAGGAGCCAAAGGACATGCAGGAATTTGAACAGGCGGCCATCCGTGCTAAATCAATTGGTGCAACCCACGTAATTGTCAGCCGTCTAACCCGCAGCCGCTGGATATGGGAACAGGATAAAACCGATCCATATCCCAACTGGCTGATGGCACATTCCCCATTGTTTAAGCTGGTCTGCCCGCCCGCTCTGGAAAAATACCTTCCTGTGGCTTATATCGACGAATGTTTTTCCCTGCTTTGCGCCCGCTGTGAAGTATTAAAAAGGTATGGGTTAAAAGGGGCGTTATTCAGCAACGAACCATTCTGGCTGCCGGAAGGGGTATTTCGGGATCATCCCTCCTGGCGTGGAACCCGCCTGGATCATCCCCGCCGGGCAAAGGCTCCTTATTACAGCCCTTGCGTAGATAATCCAGAGGTATTGGCGCTGTATGAATACGCTATGAAGGAATTATGCACCAAAACCGGAATTGACTTTTTCCTGTTTAAATCAAACGATGCAGGTGGCGGCCTTTGCTGGAGCAGCGGGACATATGTAGGCCCTAACGGGCCGGAAAGCTGCCGGGAACGTTCCATGAGCGAGCGGGTCTGCGGATTTGTGGAGACTTTGGCAAAGGGAGCACGCGAAGGCGGAGTTGACTCAGTAATCCATTTCAGTACAAAAATCGGTTTTAAAGCAGAAGAAACAGAAGTCAGCGTTGCCTGGCATGAACTGCGCGATCCTTCACTGATTATTAACGATAGGGATAAAAATGGGGAAATGCCTATTATCTCCGGGGAGATGGACGTTCACCCCAGTATTAAAGGAATCCCTCATATTTTCCGTACAGCGCGTTTCCTTGAAAAAGCGGTATCCTCTGGAAAGAAAATCATGATAGTGGATATTACAAAGACAGATTTGGATGAAAAGCTCGCCTATTTGAAGCGTGCCTTAGCCACTCCTACCCGCAGTATTTTACAGCAGTTCCAGCTTGCAGCAGAAACAGCGGAGGAATTGGTAGGAAAGGAATATGCGGAAAAACTGGTGGACGTATGGCAGTATATCCATGAAGGGGAGGAACATTTTTCACATAGCGGGCTGGATATTTTGATGTATGGATGTATCCATCAGCGGTGGATTAACCGTCCCTTTGTGCTGTTCCCAGAAGAATTGACCGAGGAGGAAAGAGGATATTACCGGCCCTTCCAGTTCCAGGCATTGGACGAAAAGCACGCCAACGACCTGCTGGATATGCAGAATATTGAATGTGTACGCGGTTTTTCTGCATCCTTCCTGCTGTCGGAAACTGTCCGCCAAGCTTCGTCTTCTTTCCGAAAAGCAATTACAATATTAGGGGAAATACGCAGGGAAGTTGGCGGGGAAATCTCTGAAAAGCTTTCAATGGTTATACGCCGTCTGGAGGTTTATATCTGCCTGATGACCACCTGTGTAAATGCTTCCAAATTCCAAACACTGGCAGACAGCATTGACTTTGAAGCAGTTCCCGCCTTGAACTGCCAATGGCCTACCCGAAATGATCCCCGTATCGAGCAGTACCAAAACATTACCAGAAGCGAAATAGACAACGCCTATCGTTTGGCTGATTTGATAGAGGGCTATGAAAAAGAAATGCTCCAGGTTACAGAACCGGAAGCAGAGGACGTTTTTGTTCTTAGTCAGAATATAGCCAAACAAATCCGCAGGAAAGCGGAAATTATGCTGGATCATCAGTTGGACGGAAACCGTGTGTTTGAACGCCATAATATTTGATGTGAAATAAATGGGGGGCAGCTTATCAGGTAAAGTACCTGCCCCGAAAATATAAAACAGCAGCGCTGATCCACATTAGGGAAAAGCGCTGCTGTTTTATTTTGGGATACCCGCTTATCAATCCAATTCAGCCCGGCTGAACAAATCCGAAATCAAGGCTTTATCTTCACATGCTTTCTTGAAACCGAGGATAAAGTCCGCCAAAGCTTCCTTGTCCTTTGCATAGGCGCAGAACATATCTGCTTCCGGGTCAAAATTGATTTTTCCCTGCAATCCCGGACACTTTTCATCTAAAAACACCTGTGCCAGACTGCCCCAGTCATAACCGTTCCCTATAAAGCCCTCATCTGCACGAGTATCGAAAAGTTCTTGCAGATATCTGCCAGCGTTTAAGCAGGCAGACGCGCCAGAAGGCAGTTCTACCCAAACGAAAGGGGCTATTTCATTTTCAAACTGTTTTGTAACTTCCACTTTTATTCTCCTTACAAGTAAAATACATATCAATTCATTCACGCCTGCATAGTCTCTAAAAGGCAAACTGTCTCCACATGGCACGTTCTGGGAAATAAATCCACGCCCTGAACCCTAACCACCTGATACCCATGTTCAGCGAGCCATTTAAGATCTCTGGCAAGCGTAGCGGGATTGCAGGAAACCATTACAATTTTTTCCGAACCAATTTCTATAAGCGCCTCAAGGGTGTCCTGGCTGCATCCCTTCCGGGGCGGGTCTAAAATGACCACATCGGCTTTCATATCCTCTGCTGCGAATTTTGCGGCAGCCTCCCCCGCGTCCGCACAAAAAAATTCCGCGTTTTGAATCCCGTTGCGCCGGGCATTTTCCTTTGCATTGTCCACAGCTTCCCGGACAATCTCCACCCCTATCAGTTTTTTACACTTGTCCGCCACGGAAAGCCCTATTGTCCCCGCTCCACAATATAAATCCAGTAAAGTTTCCCTTCCTGTCAGCCCTGCATATTCCTTCACAATGCCATACAGCTTTTCCGCTGCATCGTGATTGACCTGGTAAAAGGACAAAGGCGAAAGTTCTATTTCCACACCTGCCAAAATATCCCGGATAGTATCCTGTCCCCAAAGGGTAATACATTCTTCCCCTAAAATGGAATTCCCCCTCTTCTGGTTTATGTTTAAAACCACACTGGAAACCATCGGGAATTTTCGGGTAACAGCTAATACAAACTCCTCTGCCTGGGGCAGTTTTTTCCCGTTTATAACCAGGCAGACCATAACTTCACCGGAAACCTGCCCCATCCTTAAATAAAGATGGCGCGCAAGCCCTTTTCCGCTGGCTTCATCATATGGGGTTATCCCCGCTTCTGCCAAAAAATCCCGAACCTCTGCGGCGATCTCAGAAAAAATTGGAGGATGCAGCATACAATTTTCCCCGCCTATAATCCGATGGGATCGCTTGGCATAAAAACCTATCTGAATTTTCCCGGAATCATCTATACTGATTGGATATTGTGCTTTATTCCTATATTGGTTCTCTGATGGGGATGGCTGAAAAGGCTCCAAAGGAATTTGAATCCCTCCAAGCCGTTTCAGGCAATCCTCTATCCAGCCGTTTTTAATCCGGCACTCCGCCCCATAGGAAATATGCCGGAGGGAACATCCGCCGCACAGACCGGAAATCAAGCAGTCAGAGGATATCCGATCCTGAGACGGGTTTTCAATCTTCTCCAACCGCCCATATCCATAATTTTTTAAAAGCTTTACCAATTTGATTTGAACTGTGTCTCCCGACGCGGTATTTGGCACAAATATGGCAAAGTTTTCTTCCCCGTAATGGCCAACTCCATTTCCTTCATTGGTCATTCCGGTAATTTTTAAAGATATAATTTGGTTTTTCTCCAGTTTCTGCATACAGTTCCCTTTCTAAATGGCATCCTATTATATCTCTGCGATTTTCTTTATGGAATATGGCACAACCCGAACATTCCCTGTCAAGCCATATGCCTGCACCTGCGGGAAATCTTCGTTCCACCCCGAATTTTTATCCTGGTATCCTCTTTGAATCATACGGTTTGTCAAAGTAGAGGCTACCTCAATACACACTGTATTTTCTCCCGGCTTTACAAATTCGGAAATATCAGCCCGAAGGGTTCTGATATCCACGCCCAGAACCGGTCTCCCATTTACTTCCAGCCTGACCGAGCCACCTCCAGCGGAGCCCATTTCCAAATACGCGCCGTCAGAATCTTTCCAGCCATCCGGCAAAACAAAGCTGGACTTATAAATCCCTACCCCGGAAACATGGGACATGGAAGGCGAACCCCCAGCTAAACAGGCCAGCTGCTCCGCAGAAGCGGGAAGGTCTTTCCAAGGCATTAACGGACTGCTGCTGAATTCCAGAGAGGTTTTCTTAGTAGTATAGTAAACCTCAGTTGTCCTATGGCCGAACTTTTCTTCATAGTTGACCATCCGTTCCCCCTCGTTCCAATCCTGGACAGTAATATCCCAGCGCGGAATATCAACAGCGGGATAAACCTGGAAATCTGAGCAGACGGTTTTCCCATTATCAAGTGTTGTCTCAAAGATTCCAGAGCAGAGGGACTGAATATATAACGCCCCATCCCTTTCAAAAACGGCGTTAGCGGAAGAACTGACAGCATGAAGCGGAGCCTCTGCATTTAAGTCCAAAGCCAGCAGGCAGTGTTCTCCCGGCTGAAGGCTTAGGGGAATACAGGTTTTTCCATTTTCCTGAGAATAAAGCCCCAGCTTATTAATATCGCCGTTCCAAGCATTTATAGTATAAGGAATGCCTTCCCCTTCTATATTCAGAGTAAAGGAGCAGGGAGGAGCATCTTTCTCAACAGCAAACTTATAGGAATAGGCAAAGAGATATAGAATATGATTCTCCCCGTCCAACCGGGAAGCGGTGAGGATTTTATCGTTAGGCTGTGCAAAAGCAGCCCTGGGCTCCACCCCTAATGATTGCAGGGCAGATAATGTTTCAGCAGGGGAATTTACCTCCTGGACATTGGACAGTTGTTTTATCTGGGAAACAATATTATTAAGTTCACTGTCACTATCGCCAAAATACCGGCTGACAGATGCAGCTTTTCCGTTTCGGATTACAGCGCCGTCATGGCAAAGGATTTCCGTGTTATTATTTACAAAGACAACCGGCAGCCCACCGGACGCAATTTCCAGCAATTTTTTAGCAGCAGACAATTCGAGCATTTCCTGATAAACAATAACCGCACGATAATCAGGACCGTTTGGCTGTAAGCTTTTTGCAGTCCAGGATATATTGGAGTCATCCTCCAGCAGCAGGGGAGAAAAATAGTCATATGTATATCCTGCCTGCTGGAGCGACAAATCCTGGAAGAAATAAGGCGTCCCATACATGGAGAAATTATCTGCAAACGTATTTCTGCCCTTTGGCTGGCCGTAATTGATAAAGAAATAATCTGTCCGCAAAACAGCAATATCCCGTACAGCAGTCCCCTGGCGCATTGCCTTCTGGATTCGTCCCAGCATTTCCGTCCAAACCGGGTAATGGATAGACGCAGGCTGGCGGGAGTTAAACCTTTCCGAAAAATGCGCATACATTCCTTCGTGACCAGGCCAATAGGTATCCTGTTCTGAGCCTTCAATGGCAGAATAACCATGGAATACAGTCCTGTTCACGCCTTCTGCAAATTGAAGATAACACAGCTGAGTCCAATCATCCATGTTATAAAAATAATTATGGGCATGGACAGCACCGGTTTCACTGGAAAAAATCTTTCCATAAAGGTTGGCTGCGCCTGACATTCCCCGGTACAGGTCAATATCCGCCAGTTGGGCAAAGGATTCTGTTTCAACGCCGTCAATATATTTCGCAGGCACTGAAATCTCATAGGGCATACCATAAGAAGGCTCTGCCCGAAGGGTCATGCCCAAGGAATGAAGCCATTCCTGCAAGGGCTTTAATACGTTTTCCGCATACATATCGCTAAGGATGCTGTAAAAATCCATCCGCACCTTTCGGGCTGTCAGCATACCCTCGTCGCTTTGGGGCTGGTAATCGTACTGTTTTGATTTCCGGGACTCGCAGCGGATTCCGTCCATTGTCAGCAGCGGCAAATATGGAAGCACATCATAACCTTTCCGGCGGCGGAATTCCTCCCTCAAATCATATCCCCAGAAAATTCCTCCAGCCCCATATGTCACCAGTTCCAGGGAATCCATATAAATTTCCCCGCGCCCATTTTTGCGAATGGTTTCGCGCAGGCTGTCAGTTAAAACAATTTCCTCCCAATAATCAATCAAAGCCTGAACGCCATATTTATCCACGTAGTTAATGGTATAATTGGTACTTACCGATGGGGAAGCCGTTTGCCCTGTCCCGTGCATCCAATAAACAAACAACGCATATTCTCCATCCTGCGGGGCAGTCCAGTCAAGGCTGTAGTTTCCTTTATCCTGCTGTACCATGCCGCTAAGGTCTGCCAGGGTTTCAAACGCAAGGATTCCGGTTCCAGTCCCCTGTCCAAAATCAAATTCCTGCCCAGACTGTTCCCTGGGTTTCAAAAGCTTGGCTGCAATTACGCCCTGAAACAGCTGTTCCTTATAGGTTGAAGCTGTTCCATGGATATCCCCTGAAACTGCTTCAACCTGTTTAGGCAGGGGCAGGGAACCACAAAAATGTTCTCCTGCCTTTAAACGGATTGTGGCATAGTCCAATTCCTTAGCGGCAGCGGTGTTGTCCGGGCTGTAAGGAACGCCCTTCCATACATATGTATCCGGGAGGTTTGCGTTTGCCCAATGGGAGCCGCTGGTTAAGCTGAAGCCCAGCCCAAGGCGTGTTGCCTCCTCCACAATTAGCCGTGTATCGCTTGTCCATTCCTCTGAACCCCATCCATATATAGAGGAATCCGCCCCTGGTTCCGGCATGGCAAGAAACTCGGCCGCTCCAAAACCGGAATCATATATCTGCTGGACATTCTTTTTCAGGGTTTCATCTGTGTTTAACCCCTCTGCCAGCCACCAGCGCAGATCTGGGCGGTAACAGGTTTCAACTGTTTCATAAAGTTTATGCAGCTTTTGGGCAAAGCTGTCTTTTGGCAGGTTCGTCATAAGCATTTATTCCTTTCCAATTTAAAATTCGGCAGCCATAGGGCGGTTTTCAAGATATGCAATCATATTCAGCACCAGGAAATTCCAATTCTGGAACCCATGGGTCATAATAGGTTCACCGTTATCGGGATGGTAAAATTCATGTAACGAGCCAGCAGTTTCAAGATCCTGTCCAAACAGGCGGACGGTTTTCTCTGCCAAATCCCGCGCATCCTCATAAAACCCATACTTTAACAGGCCGCGGAAAACCATATAGTTACTGACCCCCCAAATCGGGCCAAGCCAGTTTGAGGGATTGTTGGAAGCTCCAAGGTCATACATTTTTTCCAGTTGGGAAAGGGTACGGACGCCAAACCTGCTGTTAAAAGTACGGGTATCCCGATACCGTTCCAACATTCTGTCAGCCTGTGCCTGGGAAGCAATCCCAGCCCACAAAGGCAGGAAGCTTGACCAGCAATCCACCCGCATTAACAGGCTGTTCCAGGTTCGGGGCGCTCCCTGGTGGAGCCAGTCGTTAGGGTCAATGGGCCGGAAATTCAGGTCTACGCTGTAAAAAGTCCCATCCCTTTCATCCCAGCAATGGGTTTGGACTGCCTGTGCAAGCTTTTGGGCTTTCCCTCGCCAGATATTCGCCTCTTTCACATTATCGAGCATTTCCCAAAGAAACCCATAAGCCAACAATTCCCGATACAACAGGCTGTTTAAATAAATAGAACCACAGCTTTTATCAGGACGATAAAACACTGAGGGGTCATTATCCACGCCAACTGCAAAATCACTTTGCCAATAGGCCAAGCCCGTTTCCTGATGGACATGGCTGGTCAGATACCGGTTTAAAAAGCTTCCCAGCTTTTCCATTAAAGGTTTTACCCAGGAAACGTTTCCTGAACGCTGGACTAACAGGGCTGCCTGCTGGACTAACATCGGTTTGTGCATATTTTCCGATAAGGGGTCTTTGCCAGGGAGGTTGCGCCGCATAACCCCTTGATCGCTAATCAGGATAGGCACCACGCCATCCTCTCCGGTGTGATCCAGAAAATTACGGACACACCCAGCTTCATATTCAAAAAATTTCCCCTTTTCTCCAGTATCCAGTTCGACCTGGCCCATTACTACGCTGATAAACCAGGAATCCCAATCCCATAAGGTCATGGAATAATAAGGCGAATTGGGACTGCTGGGGACTGTATAGGGATATTTGAGGATATGGGATGGCTCCCTAGTCATTTGGCGGCAGTTTTGCAGGATGAATTCCTTTAGCAGAGGAATATAGCGCTCCATGGATGAACCCCCTTATTTTGTTTTCCTTATAACTATACCGTTCTATAGGGAGTTTGTCAAAAGAAATTTGTAAAGCTAATTTGCGGGAGTAAGCTAAGGCGAGTACAAGCTTTTAGGCTACTCCCGCGCCGTTGTTTTATCGAACTCACTCTTATTTTATCTTGCGGGGTGTATTGCATCTTTCTGAACCCTTAAAAGGCTGTATGTCTGCTGTGCCATACGCCCTAGGGAACGTGTATCCTGCTGTATTGCGCGGACATCCCCCTGATAATTGTGGATAACCCCCAAAACCTGGGCAACCATCCTTTTATTTTGCTCCAATGCTGCCTGTGCCGATTGAAGCTGTCTGCATGTTTCCCGAAGCTGTGGATTAAAAAGAACAGCCATACGTTTTTCCAAATCAACAGTATTTTGGAATTCCTGCGTCTTATTTTGAAGTTTCTCTAAGATTTGTACTGACCTCTGCACACCGGAAAATACAGGTTCTGACGCTGCGCCAAGGCAGGAAGAACACTCCAAAAGGAGGCCATCCTGTTCTGAAATCTGTTCTAATCTTACCAGGGTGCGATCAAACCCCTGTTGCAAATGATTGTATAAGTCGCCAAACATATCAAGCAGACCATCAAATTCCTCAGATAAAATATGGAACTGCTTTCTGTAAAAGTTACCGCGCCAGACTGAAAAAATTGTTGCAAGCCCAATCAATTGGAATAAAATAAACGGTACTGCAAACAGGGAGCTGTTTCCTGACATATCCCATAAAATATGAAGGAGTACCATCAAATCTGAGAAAAGAAACTGGGGCAGGGATATCCACAAACAAAAGTAAGCCCCTGTAAGGACTAAATCCGCACTGAGAAGAAAATAGGTTAAATATAAGAATTCCCCGCTGCCCATCAGGTAAAGGATCAGCGGCGGCTGGCAGAGCGCTGAGAGGAGCGCCTTGGGGGTAATCCCGCCTTTCAGCTTCCCTATTAAGAAATAGGCAGCAGCCAGCAGCAGCCCACAACCAAATAAAAGCCATCCTGTTGTTGGTTCCCCTTCCAGAAAGCTTTTTGTCCCGGAAATTATGAGAAGTGTAAGGGAAATGATTAGATTCGCCATACATATACCCTGTTCACCTCTAAGTCGAGATGTAAATTTTTCCGCCATAAACCATCCTCCATATATGCGATTTCTTCTATATCATGCCACGAAAATTGGAAAATTTGACAGCTTTTAAAAATTTTTTGAAAAGCTCTATGGAGTTTTATGGAAATTTTTAGTTAGCTATATCTAACATACATCATTTGATGTCCTGTATAAAAGGCCCTTGAGTGGAAAGGATACAAGGGTACGTTATTTTTTCAGAAAATTATATTTTGATAATTTCCTCTTTTAACTGTATTGACAATTTTTAGACAATCTGCTAAAATTGCTGAAACCACAATATTATACGAAAAATGGAGGTAAACAATATGAAAGGTTATGCAATGCTGAAAATCGGGCAAACTGGTTGGATTGAAAAGGAAAAACCATCCTGCGGCCCGTTGGACGCCATTGTCCGTCCAATTGCAATCGCCCCTTGTACTTCTGATGTTCATACTGTATGGGCAGGGGCTATTGGAGACCGCCATAATATGATCTTAGGCCACGAAGCAGTCGGCGAGGTGGCTGAGGTCGGAAGCCTTGTTAAAGACTTTAAACCTGGAGATAAGGTAATTGTTCCGGCCATTACGCCGGATTGGAATTCTCTGGAGGCCCAGGGAGGGTATTCCATGCACTCTGGCGGTATGTTAGCAGGATGGAAGTTCTCCAACTTTAAGGATGGCGTTTTCGGTGAATTTTTCCATGTAAACGATGCAGACGGCAACCTGGCACATTTGCCCGAAGGGCTTGATCCTGCGGCTGCCTGTATGCTGGCAGATATGGTTCCTACTGGCCTGCATGGGGTAGAGCTGGCAGACGTGCAGTTTGGCGACAGCGTAGTTGTAATAGGGATTGGGCCGGTAGGTTTGATGTCTGTTGCAGGCGCTGCTTTAAGGGGAGCTTCCCGGCTGATGGCAGTTGGTTCCCGTCCTAATTGTGTCCAGATTGCAAAGGAATACGGCGCAACCGATATCATCAACTATAAAGAAGGCGATATTGTAAAGCAGGTGCTGGACCTGACCAATGGCAAGGGTGTAGACCGTGTTGTCATCGCTGGCGGCGACTGCGATACTTTTGCCCAGGCTATCCAAATGCTGAAGCCAGGCGGGCAGATCGGCAACGTCAACTATCTTGGCGAAGGCGATTATGTAAAACTCCCACGGGTTGAATGGGGCTGCGGGATGAGTCACAAGCAGGTTAAATGCGGGTTAATGCCCGGCGGCAGGCTCAGAATGGAAAAACTGGCTTCGCTGCTGACTACTGGCAGGCTGGATACCAGCAAGCTGATTACCCATAAGTTCAATGGCTTTGATAAGATTGAGGAAGCTTTAATGCTGATGAAGGATAAGCCCCGCGATTTGATTAAGCCAGTTGTCATTATGTAATATTTCCTTGGATAAATCCCAAAAGGGTAAACCGTTGGTATGCGGTTTACCCTTTTTTAATGCGGATTTTGCAATGTTATATCTAAAGGACTCTGGATTTCTTTGTCGAATTCGTGTTATACTGTTTTATATAGTTCAAATTTTATTTGCTTGTATGGGAGTAGGAAAAAACATGAGAAAATGCTTGCTTCAATTTATATGTACCTTTATTGTGTTGTCTTTTATTGGGTGCAGTTCAGACGCTGATGCTTACAGACAGGTAAGCTCAGAACAGGCTAAGTATTTCAGTTCAGCTTTTTCTGACATTGAAACCAGCCCCCCAATTGAAAAAAACACGCCCCAAAAAGACCTTGAAGGTAGTCTCACGATAAAAACCTATTGGGATGAAAATATGGATGTATACATACAGGATTTTACTGTCCTGCACCCCAATGTATCCATAGAGCTGGTATCCCCTGGAAAAGATAAAATCCTTTCCTTTGACGATTATCGCGTCCAGACTTCTGTTGAACTGATGAGCGGGAACTGTGCAGATATCATTGAAACTGACGGCTTGTGTGTGTTCAAATTTGCTAAAACTGGGACACTCTGCGACCTGTACCCTTTGATGGCTTCAGATTCAGACTTTCACAAGGAGGACTATTATACCAATATATTCGAGGCAAAGGAATTGGAGGGAAAGCTTTATTCCCTGCCCTGTGGGTTCCTTTACGATATGTTATATACAAGCAGGCCCCTTTCAGAACAGGCGGGAATCAGCCTGCCAAATTCTTTAAATTATAAGCAAATGCTGGAAATTCAAAAACTTGTAACGGAAAAGACCGGCGAACCCCCCAAGCTGATGCCTGGCTTAACGCCATATGCCTTTTTCTACTATGAGTTCCCAGAATATTACAGCACCAATACCCAGACCGCAAGTTTTTTTAGCCCTAAGTTTATAGAGTATCTGCGTTTAACCAAGAAAAATATACCCATATGGGAGGAAAACGATTTGACACGGATTGGAACCGACGATTCTTTTTTGGCTAAGGATTATCTGTTCTGCCGTTTCGACGTTTCAGGCGGAATGGATATCTATAATTTCTTGTATGACTTTCAGAATATCAAAGACCCTGTCCCAATGGTAAGCACATCTGGAAAGGCATATTTCCGAACGATGCTGGACTATTCTATTGCCAGCAGCAGTCCTAACCGGGAATTAGCCTGGGAATTCCTGAAATATTATGTCAGTGAAAAGGAAGTTCCCAACGCCCTTGACTCAGAGTATGCGGAAAAATATGTCAAAAAATATAATAATTTTGTGCCAATCAACAGAAATAACTTTTCCAACCACTGCAAATTTTCGTATAAATATTTCCTGCCGTATCTGTCCAAAGATGAAAATATAAAATGGAAACCCGGTGATAGGGATTCCATGGTTGATGAAGCGATCCAGCTTATGGACAGCTGGAACTATCGGAGAAACGCGGAACAGGCCGAAGGGGATATTTACGGGGCTTTATGCGAGGATTTAAACAATTACTACTATATGGATCTGCTGACAGCGGAGGAAACCGCCAGTAAAATGCAGAACCGAATGACAATCTTTTTAAAGGAGTAGCCGAAGGATGAAGCCGCTTCATTTCATATACTGCATAGCTGGCCTGTTTTTAGTGTTTATGGCTGGGATAACTGTGTACTCGGTTAATGCTGAATACCGTCAATTAACAGAAGTGCGCCTATCCTTTGCTCAGAGGGACGAAAAGGATAAAAATGCCTATTCCGTCCCCCTGTCAGCCGTGTATACAGATACAGACGGCAGGAATTATCTATTTCTTGTTTTGGAGCAGGAAGGCGCATGGGGAAAGGAATATGTCTGTAAAAAGGTTTTCCTGGCATATGCCAAATTTGATGAATCTCAAAACAGGGTCTCTGTAAAAGAGCCGGCTTTGTCAAAATACCCCATAGCCAAAGAAAGCGAAAGGATCTTGGAGGATGGCGAGCGGGTGCGTCTTTCCACAGAAACGGTGGCGGCATGAAAAAGAATCGTGTCTTATGGTCTCTTTTCCTTCCAAGCGTGTTAGGAACGGCGCTTTTTTATGTCCTTCCCTTTTTTCTTACTTTAAATCGTTCTCTTGCTTTCCAATCAAATGGAAAGAGGGAATATGGCTTTTTTTATTATATAGAAGCTGTTCAAAATCCTGTATTCCGATTGGGAGTCAAAAACTTTTTGCTGTTTTCCTTCATTGCCATTCCTGCTGCGGCTGTGGTTTCTCTTGCCTTGGCGCTTCTTTTAAAAAAATTAAGGCTGGGTTCTGGTTTTCTGTTCTTCTCACTGCTGCTTCCTTTTGTCGTGCCGTCAGGATCAACCGCCTTTTTCTGGAATACCATTTTCAGTCTCAACGGCTTTATCAACCGGCTGCGCTTTCAAAGCGGATTGGAACTGGTTATGTGGGATTCCAGCAGGTGGAGTATTTTAATTCCTGTATTTCTCTATCTTTGGAAGTTCTGCGGATTTTTTGCGTTGGTGTTTTATTCTGGATTGAACCAGATACCGGATGAATACTATGAGATTGCAAGGCTGGAGGGGGCCGGAAAGGCCGCCGCCTTTTTCCAGATAACCTTAACATATCTGAGCCCTGTATCAATAATTATGCTGCTTCTTGCCTTTATCAGTACATTTAAGATATCCAAAGAGCTTTTTATGCTTTTTGGAAACTACCCCCACTCCAATCTTTACTTTTTCCAGCATTTTCTCAACAATTATTTTGAAAATATGAACCTGCCCATTTTATGTTCTGCTTCTGTGCTGATGATCCTTTTTACCTGTGCGGTCGCGGTTCCAATCTGGTTTATTCAGAAAAGGTCTTTTGACACGTTTGAAAAAAGAGGGGAATTCAATTTATTTGTTCCTCAAAAACAAACGCCGCACAGAATATGGAAGCTCATTTTGATTGCCATTATTTCTTTTGCCTTTTTGCTTCCTGTTCTCTTTACCCTATCCAATTCCTTTATGGGCGAATTTGAGATTTTTGGACGCTATTCTTCCAGTATCCTGGAACAAACCATTGGAGACCTGTCCCGCAATGGGCTGCATTTTGTAAATCCCTCTTTTATCCCTTCTTCGCCGACCGTGGGACAATATCGGGATTTTCTTCTGAAACCTACCTATTTGCGGATGTTTTGGAATTCCGTTCTATTGGTTGTTTCCACTGTTGCAGGACACATAGCAGTATCTGTTATAGGGGCGTTTGCATTTTTTCGTATAAAGGGAAAATACATAGACGCGATTTTCATGTTGTATATGCTTTTAATGGTAATTCCCATTCAGGTTATGATAACGCCGCAATATGTTCTTTTTCAGAGCCTTCATTTGGAGAATTCTTATTGGCCCATTATACTGCCTGCGCTTTTTCATCCTGTTGGCGTTTTCATTGTCCGTTTGCAGATGCAAGGATTTCCTCAGGAATGTATTGAGGCTGCACAGTTAAGCGGGGCAGGAGAATTCTGCATTTTCCGCAAGGTTCTCCTGCCAAACATCAAAGGCGCTGTTGCTGTTTTAGTGGTTTATACCTTTGCTGAGTATTGGAATATTGTCGATCAGGCGGTTGTATTTATTTCCAATCAAAACCGTTTTCCGCTGTCGGTTTTTCTGTCCCACATACTGCAAACGGATATGGGGGTTCTTTCGGCTGGTTCTGTGGTATACCTGGTTCCGGCCTGTCTGGTTTTTGGGATTTGCCTGTTAGGAATAAAGGATTCTTTGATGGATTGATTTCTGTTTTAACCTCTTGCTGCAAGAGGTTAAAATGGCGAGCGGGAAGCTGTACATTTTGTACAGCTTCCCGCTCATCTTCCTCCTTGCTAAAATATAACAACTGCTGCCAGCCAATTATGCTTCGCTGTGATAAACCATAATGGTTTCAACACCATCTGCATCTGTATATATGGCAAGCATATCCCCAACTGCAATTTTTGATGCTTCCATATCAGTTGCAGCGCCATCCTTACATTCTTTCACTACGGCATTGGCGGAAATAGTGAGTTCCTCTGTTGTGGTGGACGCTGTATAATTAGACATCTCTATGGAAGCTGGGTCTGTTATCTGGTTTTCTGCTGTATCGTCTGCCGGAGAATAGAGGGTAAGGGAAATCTTGTTGTCTGTGATAGCGGTCACTTCTGCAATTTTTACATCTATTGCCTTTTCAGAATCTTCTTCCCCTGCTGTGTCAGGCTGGTCGGCAGCATCCTTTAAGATGATGATTTGCTGGCTTCCCTCTGCTGTTGTGGTTTCTGCAATAATATCGCCTTCTGTCACGTCTCCTGCTTCCGCCGCAGCCAATTCCCCGGAACTGGCAACAAAATATTCCGTTTTGTCATTTACCTCAATCTGTCCGATTTCGCCGGAATCTGTAAACATCTCTGCGTTAAGAGAGGCGTAATCTTCAATGGGAGTATCTATTGTATAGACAGAGATTTCAATAACCTTCCCATCGGTCTGGGTCACTTTGCCAATCACATCCTCAGACGGCTCCTGAACTTCTTCCGAACTGCTGGAAATATCCTGGCTGCTTGATTCAGAACTGCTGGAACTTGTACTGCTTGAAAGCTCACTGCTGCTTGTACTGGAAGAGCTGGATTTGCTTGATGCACTGTTGACACAGGCTGCAAGAATCAAGGTACATACAGCCGCCGCTGCTATTGTGCTCAAAACCTTTATTTGTTTTTTCATAAAATCATTTCCTCTCTGAATTTGATCGTTCAAGCATTTGCTCCCTGCCTGATGGTTATATCTTAAACCGTCATACTAAAGGCAGGCTTAATTTCAGTGTATCGGAACTTTAAATCTTTTTTGAACGTTATATCTACAATTTATCAGGAATTTGTATGGATGGCCTATAAATTGGCTCAGGCGCAGTCCGCCATTTTGGACTGCGCCTGAGTGTATATATGTAACCACTGACTGGCTATTGCCAACCGCACTTCCTCGCTGGCTTATCCGGGGCTGCTGCCTCGGCGTCAATTCTGTGCATAGCCAAAATCATTAAACACATTTAGTGGATTTATCGGGTGTATTTTTGCTTTGATAATATAATACTGTTTGTACCTAAAATGGTACTTAAAAATGTGATAAACAAAATATGAAAAATTTTGGAACGGTTCTGCGGCAAAGGCTCCCTCTTAATTATATGGTTTCGTGTTTTAGGTACGCCATCATCCGCAAACCGTTGGTTTGCTGGATGGCTGCAAGAGGAAACTTTCAGCTCTGTCCAACTCGGACGAAGCGGAAGAAAGCCCGCCTAATGGGGCTATCCGCCCTAAAATGGTTCCAATCCCAATCTGATGCCACCCCCGAAGTAATTCCAGGAGCTTTTTATTTTGAATACTGACGAAGTGGTTAGCTATCTGTCTCTTAGGTGAGGTTTACGATTTCTTAAGCAAGCTGGGGATTTTGCGTCTGCGGACGCGACCAGGGCGCCGCCCCATATACGGGAACTTAAAGAAAAAAGGAAAAACAAAGAGAAGAAGCAAGA
>CAOJXI010000030.1 GCA_948465665.1 uncultured Clostridia bacterium
CACCCCCGAAGCAATTCCAGCGGGCTTTTGATTTTAAATACTGACGAAATGGTTAGGTATCAATCTTTAGGTATGGCTTATGCTATCTTTCAGCAAGCTGGGGTATTTCGCGCTTGCGAGCGCGACCAGGGGGCTTTTGAGGAAAGCCCCCTGGACCCGAAACCTTTTTAATCCGCCCCAGCTTGTGCTCATCTAAGGTTACTCCCGCAAATTTGCTTTATCAAACTCACAATTATCCCTCGCTGGAGGAACTTTCGCTGGAACTGGAGGAAAAATAGACAGAACTGTTTGCATCCGCCACATGGCACATTAAATAATCAAACCACTTTTGATAGGTCGAAACTCCAAAATGTATCCCATCATGGGGGCTGGACTCATAGGGAAGCGCCCCGTTAGAATCCTTTATAACCTCTGCCACATTCAGATAATAAACGTTTAGTTCCTCAGCCATTTTCTGAATCGAAACATTATAGTCGTCAATTTTAAGGTTGCTGAGTGTAGGGTCACTGTCAGACCTCTCCTTTGTAACTGGAAGAATTGACTGTACATAAATAATAGCGTCAGGATGATCTTCCTTTAAACGCTCTACAATTTGCGTATAGTAACCAATAAAGCTTTCCTTCCCAATCCATGAAATGCCGTTTGCGCCTATCATGACATAAATTTTCTTTGCGTCTACGTCCTTAGCTGCATCTAACAGGGTTGCATACTTTTCCTCTCCTTCTTTCTCGGACATATTATAAACCGGGCTGGTCAATATGGTTGATGGGTTAATTCCTGTGTGGGCTATTACTGTAGCGTTGGGCAGTAATTTATATTCTCCAATCCCGTTTGTGATAGAGTCCCCAATAAATAACGCATCGTTAAAATAGTCAAGGGAAACTGTTTGGGAAACCGGAACGACAGTACCGGAGATACCTATAGGGGCAGAACTCGAACTGGAATTTTCTGTGTTTGAACTGGAATCAGACGAAGTATCCTCTGAAGAAGCGTCCTCTTCAGAATCAGCCTGGCTGGAAGCATCTAAAGAATCTTCTGGATTAATACCAGCCTTCATAGAGGGAATAGAAGATGGTGAAGCAGGCCCTCCGTCTGATGTGGAGGGGCTGGAGGATTCTGGTGTGGAAATACTATCAGAATGGGTTGAAGACAATCTTGAATCCTGATGTTTTTGCCAAGCCGACGAAACAATTAATGCAATCGTTAATGCCAGGAAAAACATAATGATAATTGGAACAGCTAAACTTGTCTTTTTCTTTTTTGACTGGATGTTGGAATAATTATGCCGACGGATAGGGGTTCCTTTAGAAGAACGCGAGGTGGACGGCGGCGATGTCTTTTTTTTGGGGGGCATATGATAAAACCTTCCTTATTCGTTATTTTGGGTGAATAATATGGTTTCAATCCACCTGCGGCAGAATAAAATTGCATGGATTGATATATCTCTTTTATTTTTAATTGCATCCAGCATTTGGGGATGTTGGATGTATGAATACAAGTTCTTAATTACAGCAGAAAAGAAGAAACTTCTTTCCAAAATTTACGTTACCTATTATACACCACTATTTTAGAATAAAAAAGTGGAGAAAGGAAATTTTTTGGAAAGATTTTTATGTTTTTTCAAATTTATTGCATAGGCTTAATCTGTTTTTAAGCAAATTTATACAACAATAAACCCGCCTGCCCAAAAGAGCAGGCGGGCTGAAAAGGAATAATGAAGGGATTAAAAATCAGGCTGCGAATTTTTCAGCAATTCAGCATATACTGTCCGTTCTGATTCAGGAATTTTGAGTGCTGCCATAGCTGCTTCCATTGTTAAACCAAGGGTTTCCATTAAATTGCGGAGATCAGTAAGGCCGCGTTTAACCATCCCCTTTTCCATTCCTTTTTCCATTCCTCTTTCTTCAATGCCATCGCTCCAATTGCACATAGCAGATACCTCGCTTTCTAAATGCGGAGTCATGTGGATATCAAATTCTTCCTGAAGGATCTTTTTCTTTTCCGCTGTGCCGGTTCTGTTTGTAAACAGTATATCCAGCAGTTTCAGGATGCCGCTGTAATTTTTATCGTCCGGCCCGCCCAGGCAAATCATAATAACTGATAAAAGGTCATAATTTTTAACTTTCTCGTGTGCCTTACCAACAAGGTTTTCCTCAGCTATATGATAACGGGTAATTGTATTCCTGCGTTTTTTGGGTGGATTCATACAAATCCAAATGGAATAAACTTTTTTGATTTTCTCATAATGGGATTTTGTAAACTCTACCCCATATTGGGAGGATATCATCCGGCTGCAATAGTATATTCCACGCTTGGAAAGAGGATATCCAGGGTAATATTTAAGCTGTGCCTCAATATTAATAATCAGCCGGATATGTTCCCTGGAAGGCGTAACCGCGTAAAAACGGATATCATACAAAACAGTCCCTTCTGAAACAGATTTATCCTCTGTATCTATTCCCTGAATCATGGTTCCGCCTTCGTCCGGCATAACCGGTACTTCGCTAATCTGTGGGTTTGCTTCAATATATTTATCTGCAATCTCCTGAATATCACAGTCCCGAAATTCTTCAAGACAGCTTTTCAGAATCCAAGCCAGTATAATCCTTTCAGATAGAATCCGTTTGCAGGATGCGTCATAGGCTGCTTTTTCATCCTCTGTTTGAGAGAGATTCCCTTTTGACAAAGCTGTGTCCATAAATCTTTCCTCCCCCTTTTTCGATTCTATTGTAACATAGCTTTGCCTAAACGTCTATCTTTTCTTTGTTATAACAGATTATGAAAACAGCTGGATTACTTTTCTGCAAAGTCCTCCAGCTGTCTGTAAATTATCAGGGATTAGTATTATTCCCCGCTGGAAATAACTTCAGGGGATTTCAAAATACCGGTTTCCTTCAGCTTATATTCATAACTGAATTCATCTCCAAAAGTCCTCCAGGCGTCAGGGCCAAACCAAGTCCACGCGTTGTTGCAGTTATGGACAGTCCCGAATGTATTCACGCGGTTTCCAAATAGGGTCAAAGATAAGGTATGCTTTCCGGGGGCAGCGTCTATATGCAGGGTATATGGTGCAAAAGCGATTGATCCAACCCGCTTTCCGTCCAGGGATACGCCTACCAGGGCGCCGCGGTAATGGGGGACACGCACAGTAAGGCCATTACCGCCAGCTTCAACGTCCAGATGGTATTCCACATTGCCGCCATAGAAGGGAAGCCCCTGGGAAGTAATATCTCCAAATACCAGCTCGCGGACAGGCGCAGTAATTACGGCTTTTGACCCGCAGACCTTTACGCCGAAATCGCCCAAAATGAAACAGGCTTCTGTATTGGTTCTCTGTCCAAAGGGCATGGAAAGAATCAGCGTGTTTGTTCCTTTGCGGATTTCAGGCAGTTTAACAGTGTGAATCCTCTCGTCTACATACCAGCCAGTTATGTTTTTTGAAAGTCTTTGTCCATTCCATTCAATATCTGTTGTATCCAAGTATTCTAGGGCAAGGGTTGCGTCTGCTGTATCTATTTCGCTTTCAATAGTAAAACGCAGCCTTAAAGTATGAGTATTGGGAACCGTTTCAATTACCCATGGCTGTGCTACATGATTTTTACGGTGGGGATAACCCAAAATGTCCCGCATTTTGTTGTCCAGCCGCAGGATTTCCTCTTTTGGCAGCCAAGGCTGGCCATCTAAAGAAGCTTCAGCCTGGTCGAGTAAAAGGACATTAGGCTCGCTTAATGTAATACGGGCTTTTTCAAAAAAGGGCGTTTTTGCATCGCAGAGGGCTAGAGAATTATGTCCCAAACGGAAGGGGACATAAGATTTTACAAAACTGCGTCCTTCCCCGGCAGGACGGCGGCCTTTCTCCAAACAAAGAAGCAAACTGTCATGAGGATAAAATGTATGGTTAATTTCAGTCTTTCCATTTTTGTAGGAGCATTGCAGCGGAATAATATTTCCTGTCATAGTATCATAAAGAGTGGGGGTGTATTCGCCGGGGATACGGATTGTAATATTTTCCTGCGGCAGTACGTCTTTTCCTAAAACGGCAATTCGCGGATCAACCATAGGAATCGCCGGCTGTCTGCCATGGGCAATAAACAGCCAGTCCCGGTTTCCGTCAGAACGTATCTGAGTTAAAAGCCCATTGGTGCGTACACCGTCTTGGTCTACAATTTCCACAAGGCGTTCTGATTCCAAAGCCTTTAAAATTTCATATTCGCTGAATCCTACTATTTGTGCGGATGCGCCTAATTCTTTCCCCGCACTGCTGGGAACTGCGTCTACCAGAGAGGGTGTATTTCCCAAAAAGAGAAGCTTCCCGCCTTCCTTTACAAACCTGTGCAGGCGTTCAACGGTGGTCGAACGGAGGGTTTCACAGCCCGGAACAAGGATAACGTCATACGCCATTTCCCCAACCTTCAAAGGAGCGCCGCCCTTCTCGCATTGGTGCGGCAGGAGAGCCTCCGAAATATAATCAAAATCAATCTGTCCAAACAAGAGCCAGTCTGTAAGATTAGCAAAATTCCCGTCCAAATGTTTTCGTATTGCAGAAGTCTGTTCCTGGGGGCCCCAATGGAGCCAGTAACTTTCTACAGGATGAATGACTCCAACCTTTATTTTAGGTTTTCCCCTGGTCATAACCGTATTCAGCCTAGCAAAGTGGTCTTCGATCAGGGGATATTCCCGGAACCATGGGGATTGATAATGGATTGAAGCAGGATAATCCCGTTTTGCCTCTCCAAGCATTGTCACCCATGACAAATGTGGAACCCTTACCGTTACCCCAAGGGCTGCCTGCCAATCCCCAGCCAGTTTATGGCCGCGGAAATCAAAATCCCAGTTGGTAACGCCATACAGTTCTGAAGTCATGCCTTCCCGCCCAAACTGATGGGAAACTGACTGGGCCTGTTTTGCAGTTGTATATTCCCTTGCATCACAGAGCATATCAATACCCGGAAGCTGGAAAGAACCTAGGGAACGCATTACTTCCCCAAGGGAGGCTGTTTGGCTCTGCAAAGTAGGCTCGGAAAGCATATGGCCGGTCAGTTTGATTCCATGCGCTTCACACCAGCCTCCAAGCTGGTCTGAAAACGCTCCTGCAAACCTTTCCGAAATATGGGCATGATACTGATAACGTGTAACAGAGGTTTTTCCTTCCGGCAGATCCCACAGAAGTTCCGGCAGTTTTTCCAAGAGGTCTTGTTTATATTCTTTGCGGTAGGTATCAGGGAGATCATCTGTCCAGGGAAGGATTACGTCCTTTTTTTCAAAGGCAAATCCCAGCGCGGTTTTATGGGTAAACTGCGGCTCATCGGTGAAAATAGAAGGAATTGTTTTTCCAAACTCGCTGCCGTTATGTTTTAAATACGCTTCATGAGTAACTTCTATAAAATTGCGGATAGAATTGCCGTCCAGGGTATCTACATAGGTTTGGTTGTTATACCAGGGACTTTCTTCCTGAAGCTCTATGTATCCATACCAGCGGACAGCCCCGTCTTTTTGGGGAGCATCCGGGGAAACCCGTTCGTATTTCTCAAGAAACCCGTCTTCATTTAACGTAATATCATAGCTGCATAGATAATGGCTTTCAGATGCACGCCCACCTTTTTCAGTCTGGGCGCTTTTATATTCAGGATGGGGGATTGGCGTAAAGAGGAGATGCCGGGCGCGTTTGGTTTTATCCTTTGTGACAATGCCGCCTGCTGCGCCGGACGGCCAGCGGTCTTCATCATACAGCCATGCCAGCATTTTCCGTTCTTTTGCTTCCAGGACACAGGTTTCGACCAGGTCAAAGAATTCTTCGCTGAGGTATGGCGTTACCAGCCCGGTTCGGCAGTGCATATGAAAACCGCCAAAGCCCATTTCCTGAAGCCAGCCAATCTGGCGTTTCAGTTCATCTGGTTTCAAATCGCCGTTCCATGCCCAAAAAGGTGCGCCCCGGTATTCGGATGTAGGTTTCTCAAACAGTGACTTTTCCAAATCGGACTGGCCGCGGGGATACAACATATAAATTCCTCCTTTAAAGCCTATCCCAAAATTAGACGTTCCCAGACTGCGCAGTCAGATTTTTTGCCAAACAAGACGGTTTTCCGCAGGCGGGCGTCGCCCGGCAAGGGAAATCAACGCAGTTTGGCGGAAAATATGTAAGCAGGATGGGTGCGCATAATCTTGGGATAGGCTCTTAGTATATGGGTTTGAAAATGTCGTTTACTATAAACTTTTATTGTAGAAATCAAGCTTTGGGGCTGTTCTTCGCTGTCCGCATCATAATCCACACGCCAACTAACATAATAACGGGAAAGATCATTGCAGTCAGCAATCCGGCTTTCAATCCAAGCTGCTCCGGCAAAAGCCCACCGTGTGCGCTTCCCCAAGAAACAGCCCCTTGTAAAGCGCTGACATGATCTGAAACCATGCCTGCCATCCATGGCCCAAGGGAAGCCCCTACATCTCCAAACAGTGCAAGAATTCCAAACATGGCAGTATTACCTCCAGGGAATTTTTTAGCAGTCATACTTAATGTCCCCGGCCACATCAAACTGACTGAAAGGCCGCAGACCGCGCAGCCCATCAGGGAGAAAAAGGGCAGATGTACAAATACCGTCAAACAGTAGCAGATAATACACAGCCCCGCGCTTGCCAATAAAAGCGGTTCCAGAGAAACCTTATCTCCCATTTTGGCATACCCTACCCGGCCAATTCCCATTAGTAAAGCAAACAGGCATGGGCCCAGCAAATCTCCAACTACTTTTGGAACTCCCAGGGCTTTTTCAGCGAAAAGGGAAGACCATTGGGACATAGCTAATTCACTTGCACCAGCAGAAGCCATCAGCAACAGGCCCAACCAGAAAAACCGGTTGTGCAGAAGGGAAGACAGCCCAACCGGTTTTTCCCCGCCGCCGATTTCGGGAAGGGGGCAGTTCCGGCAGAAAAAGAGGTTCGCAATTGGTACAGCCGACCAGAGCAAAGGGAACATCCACCAAAGGTCTTCTCCGGTTAATTGAAGCAAAAGGGTAGTAATAAGAATAACCCCTAGCTGTCCCCAGCAATAGAAAGAATGTAAAAGGCTCATAGCGGCAGATTTGGCGTTATGGGACAAGGAGCTGTCACTTGGCAGGGATTCTACAATTGGGCTGACGAGAACCTCGATTAAACCGCCTCCGACTGCATAGATAACAGTAGAGACTGCTAAACCCAGGTAAGGGGGAAATACTTTGGGAAAGATACTCAAACCAATCAATCCAACTGCGGAACAGAGATGGGCCAAAACCAGGCAGCGCCTGGTTCCCAGGCGGTCAGCCCAGCGCACAGAAAGCAGGTCGGTTAAAATCTGGGTTGAAAAATTCAGCAGTACCAGCCGTCCAATCTGTTCAAAGGAAATTCTGAATTCCTTTTGAAAAACTACAAAAAACAATGGAACCAGGTTGACAACAATCGCCTGGACAATATATCCAATAAAACAGGTATACAGTGTATCCTTAAAAGTATAAGGGCGTTTTTTCATAGCAGTTCCTCCTAAAAGGCGGGATTTTCCAACTGTATGAAGTATACCAGTATCCTGCTAAAAGTCAACAGCCCTGAAAAACTAATTCTGTATAATTTATTGAAAAAAGAAGGATAAAAAAAGAAAAAATATATTAAAATGACGAAATTTATTTGGAATCCAAACTAGATTGTAAAAAGGAGATAAGAAAGTACACAAATATTCCTTTGCGAAGGAAGTAGAAATATGTTACAATATTATAAATAGAAGTGATGTATTAGCGGCAGGTCAAGGAGTTGGAAGGCCGCAGCAAAGGAGGAATTGTCTATGCAGGGCGCACAGGTGCAGCGCGATAAAAGGATGGCGCTGGATTATGTAGAAGTGGGCGGCGACACGGAGGATTTTTCACAGGTAACAGCGGCAATCCCCGAAGGCGTAACAGCCAAAATGCTGTATAAGGATATTGTACATATAGCATGGCCGTCTCTGTTGGAGCTTACCCTGACACAGCTTACATCAATGGCTGACTTAATGATGGTTGGACAGCTGGGGCCATGGGCCATTACTGCGGTAGGGCTGAGCACCCAGCCCAAATTTTTAATGCAGACAGTTTTTATGGCTATGAATGTAGGTGCAACTGCAATGGTTGCCCGTTACAAAGGCGCAGGGGAACAGGAAAAAGCCAATAATATTATGCGGCAGGCGCTTTTGATGACTTTTATTTTTTCCCTGATTTCATCTATTGTTGGTTTTTTCTTCGCCAAACCTCTGGTAGCCTTTATGGGCGGTCAGGATGACGCTATGGCCCTTGCAGGAGGTACCGTTTATCTGCAAATCCAAATGATTGGGCTTGTATCTTTTGCACTGACTTCAACCATTACTGCTACCCTGCGGGGAGTGGGAAATTCCCGTACTGCTATGATTTATAACATGATTGCCAATGTTGTTAATGTTATTTTAAACTATGTGCTGATATATGGGCATTTTGGCGCTCCCCGTCTGGAAGTAGCCGGCGCTTCCTTAGCTACTATTATCGGGCAGTTTGTTGCTATGGTGATTGCCTTTGCTGCGGTTATTGGCGGGAGGTTTTATCTTACGCTCCGTATCCGGGATGGCTTTATGCCGGATTTTGACGCAATCCGTAAAATTGTCAAGATTGGCGTTCCTGCTATGATTGAACAGCTTACCATGCGCGCAGGCATGATTATTTACGCGAAAACCGTTGCTTCTTTGGGCACTATTTCCTTTGCTACCCATCAGATTTGCATGAATATTCAGGCGCTTTCCTTTATGACCGGACAGGCGTTCGGCGTTTCGGCTACCTCCCTTATGGGACAGAGTCTTGGGAAAAAACGCCCCGATATGGCCCAGGCATACTGTACCCGCACTAGGCGGATTGGGATGTGTGTTGCTTTTCTGCTAACTTTTATTTTTCTGTTTTTTGGCAGGTTTATTGTGGCGTGCTACAGCGACGACCCGGATGTTATTGCCACTGGGGCAAGGATTTTAATGTTTGTAGCCTTTGTACAGCCGTTCCAATCTTCTCAGTTTATTCTTTCCGGTGCGCTGCGTGGAGCGGGGGACACTAAGTCGATTGCAAAAATTATCTTTGTAACAGTTCTTTTAGTTCGTCCCGGCCTTGCTATGCTATTGATTCATTTATTCCATTGGGGACTGGAAGGAGCTTGGGTTGCTCTCGTTTCAGACCAGCTTTTGCGGACTGCCCTTGTTTGGAAAAGATATAAGTCCGGTAAGTGGAAGGCTATTCGCGTGTAAGGTTTTTAGTTTTAGGTACGCCATCATCCGCAAACCGTTGGTTTGCTGAATGGCTGCAAGAGAAAATTTGGAGGTTTTGTCCAACTCTGGCGGGTTCAGTTCAGCAGAGCTGAACTGGCGGCCAGGGGGCTTTTGAGGACTGCGTTGCGCGCAACGCCCCCCTGGACCCGAAACCTTTTTAATCCGCCCCAGCTTGTACTCATCTGAGGTTACTCCCGCAAATTTGCTTTATCGAACCCGCATTAAATATTATTTACCGTCCTTTCCGGTAGGAAAAGGCGGTTTTTATTTTTTGGCAGATTAGCTTAACGCTTGATTATACCTGTGCATTAACCTTCATGCAGCACAGCTGAAGCCAAAACGCCTCCTGCTGTATTTTCGATCATACATCTTGCCTCATGCCTATCAAGAATCATCTTCACCAAATACAATCCCAACCCAGACCCGCCTGTCCTTCTGCTTCGTGACTTTTCCACCCGGTAAAAGGCTTCAAATAAATGCGGCAAACAATCCTCTGGAATGGAGGCCCCAGTATTTTCGACCATCAAAAAAATTTCCTCTCCCTTTTTTCGTACAGCAACAAAAACCTTTTCCCCTGCCGCCGAATAAATCAAAGCATTTGACAGCAAATTATCCGCAACTCTTTTTAAAAGGGAAGCATCTCCTAAAACCATAAGCCCCGGTTCCAGATGGAGTTCCAGGGAAATCCCTTTTTGTTCAGCCAAATCGCGGAAATGTTCTGCTTGTGCTTGAACAAGCCCTGTAAAATCAATTTCCATTTTTTGTATTGTAAATTCAGATTTCATTCTGGAAATCGTAAGGATTTCCTGAACCATGTCTTCCATCCGGTTAGTAGTTTCCAGAGATCGGGCAAGGTATTTGTCCCTGTCCCGGTAAACGCCGATATTCCCTATCATTCCTTCCAACTGTCCCTTGATGATGGTAATAGGGGTTTTCAGCTCATGGGAAACGGCAGAAAAAAACATGGTTCTCTGTCGTTCCATGTCCCGTTCCCGGTCAATATCAGCCTGAAGTGTTTTGTTGGCGTCCTGAAGCTGTTCCAGAGCTGCGGAAAGCTCGCCTGCCAGAAAGTTAAAGCTCCGTGCAAGCTCTCCGATTTCGTCTTCGCGGGTTTCATCGCACTTCCAGGAAAAATCCAGTCCAGCCATTTTCTGTGATATCCCGCTGAGTGCAACAATGGGTTTTGTGATGTAGCGGGAGTAAATCAGCGCCCCTAATATGGAAACTGTTAAAATGCCTGCCGCAAGCCATGGAAGGATTCTCCCCATCGCTTCCGCGGCCTGGTTTACCGGGTAGTAAACAGAAAACGCTTCCAGGGAATAGAAATTGTCCTCCCCGTATGGGATAACAGGATAGGAAGCTACATTCCCTATCACTTGTGAAAATTTGTTTGATGTTAAAAGCCCCAGGTTCCCTAAGAATTCCTTAGCTTTCATTTTGATGTATTCCGCCGTCCCCATTTCTTGATGTACAACGTCGTCTGCCACGGCAACAGATACACGATAGTCTGATACGGTGTCTGTGGCGGAGGCGTTTATGTCTGACATGGTGCCGTTTTGCAGAATCCCCATGTCTTCTACTACTGTTGTAATCAGAGTGCTTCCGCTTTCGGTTTGTATCAGATGGATGGACCGCCCCGGTATCTCCACGGGCTGCTCGTTTTCGTCCAGTAAAGTGATATTTACCTCGTTTTCCAGGATAAACTGGTCTATCATTGGCCCCCAATCCTCTAACGGAACAAAATTCAGCTCGTTTGCCAGTTCGATTACCCTAGCCTCAATATCTCTGACGATCTGCCCGTTATAGGATACCGGCATCGCCAGCGCAATAAACACATATGTTAGAAAACATACCGCTGTCAGCAACTGAACCGTTATCCAGAATATCCGCAGCGTCAGACTCTTTTTAAATTTCTTTATCCACACGGTATCCCGCCCCTCTCACCGTCTCAATATATCCTGCTCCCAGCTTTTTTCTTAGGTTTTTTATATGCGTGTCTACAATGCGCTCATCTCCATAATAATTATAGTCCCATACTTGGTCTAACAGCATCTGCCGCGTCATTACCCTTCCCCTGTTCTGCAAAAGCTCCCGCAGCAGCTCAAATTCACGGAATGTCGTTTCAATTCGCTGCCCGTTTTGATAGATTTGGCGGCTGTCTATATTTAATGTCAGATCCCGGTACTGGATTTCTTTTCCCCTTTCCTCCTCCCTCTCCTGCCTTTGCGCTCTGCGCAGCACCGCCTCTATTTTCCTAAGAAGTATCGTCATTGAAAAAGGCTTCGTGACATAATCGTCGATTCTGAGATCATACCCCTTGAGCTGCTCCGCTTCGCTGTCCAGCGCTGTCAGCATCATTATCGGGATTTCCGATTCCTGCCGGATTACTTCGCATACTCCGTAACCATCTATTTTCGGGAGCATGATGTCCAATAATACTAAATCATATTCCCCTGAACGATACGCCGCTATCCCTTCCACTCCGTCAGATGCCAGCGTTACCTGGTACCCTGCATTTATTAGAAAATTTTCCAGCAGCTCCTGAATGTCCGCTTCGTCTTCAACTACTAAAATATGCTTCATATGTAATTTACACCCCTTTTTCTTCCCTCAGTATATCATATTTTTTTGTAGATTGTGTGGAGTTTGCCTGATATTGGAGGATAATTTCGCCTTCAAAAAATTTCCTTGACAAAGTATTACCTGCGCTTTATACTATTAATTAGTTTATAAACTAATTAATAGTTTCTGTCCCTTTGGGCAGATAAAGGAGCAATTTAAATGAAAGATAAGCACAAAGGCCACCCTCATCCGCCATGGGAGGAAGTACGTCAAAACCCCTGTATGCTTTGCGGGGAGGTCGGCAGGCTTCTGCACCAGACTATGAAGGAGCGGACAGAACGTGCTGGCATTAACCCCACATACCGCCAATTTATCCATTTTTTAAGTGAACACGACGGGGTGACACAGCTTGATTTGGCGAATGTCACCCATTTGGCAGCGCCAACTGTCAGTATAACGCTGCAAAAAATGGAGCAGGAAGGGCTGATCATACGCCGGACAGACGCAAAGGATCAACGCCAGCTCCTTGTGTATATTACAGAAACAGGAAGAACTATTTGTGAAAAGGCCCGCGAACAAATACGCAATGTGGAAGAACAAACTTTAAAAGGGATATCGGAACAGGATATCCAAAAACTTTTATCAATATTATCCCAAATGAGGGAAAATCTAATAGCAGGAAGGGGAGAAAAGGCTGGCCATGAAACTGATTAAATATTTAAAGCCATATTGGTTTATCGCGCTGATGACCCCGCTGTTTATGGTAATCGAAGTAGTGGTAGACCTGATACAGCCCAAATTGATGTCAAAAATTGTAGACGATGGCGTACTGGCAGGAAATATGGAACTGATTATTACCACTGGTATTACTATGATGCTGTTTGTGATATTAGGGGGAATTGGCGGAATTGGAAGTGCGGCGTTTTCCAGTGCAACTTCCCAAAGTTTTGCAATGGATTTGCGCAACGATGTATTTAAAAAAACCATGCACCTCTCTTTTCAGCAGACAGATAAATTTACTACAGGCTCCCTTGTCACCCGTTTGACAAGTGACATTACCATGGTACAAAACCTTGTAAACCAAATCCTGCGGATGATGGTTCGGACAGGGATGCTGTTCATTGGCGGGGTTGTCATGGTGCTGTCGCTGAATGTAAAATTCGGGTTGGTGCTGGCGGCAGTCCTGCCTTTGCAGGCTTTGGGAACATATATAGTCTTGAAAAAGGGCAGCCCCCTGTTTAAAGTAGTACAGAAAAAACTGGATAAGGTAAACGCTGTTGTCCAGGAAAATGTTTCCGGCGCCCGCGTTGTAAAGGCTTATACCCGCGAGGAGCATGAAAAGGAACGTTTTTATAGTGCCAACGAGGATTTAATCGGCATTACCATGCGGGTTCAAAAACTGATGGCTACCGCTATGCCTCTGCTTTCCATCCTGATGAATGTCACCGTCCTTTTAATTATCTATATGGGCGGGCTACAGGTACAGGCTCGCCAAATGCAGGTAGGGGAAGTTATGGCGGCTGTCACCTATATTTCCCAGATCCTCCATGGGGTTATGATGTTCAGTATGATGTTCCAGGTCTTTTCCCGCGCTTCCGCTTCTGCATCCCGTTTAATCGAAGTACTGGAAACAGAACCGGCTATCCATGACGGGAATCGTTCCCTTCCGCCGGAGCAGAAGGAAAAAGGAACCGTCTGCTTTGAAAACGCATCCTTTCATTATCCAAACACAACAGGCCGCCCGGTATTGCAGGGCATCAACCTGGAAGTCCGTCCCGGCGAAATGGTCGCGGTTTTAGGTGCAACCGGGTCGGGAAAATCTTCCCTGGTCAACCTGGTTCCCAGGTTTTACGATACAACGGAAGGCCGCGTATTGGTGGACGGCGTAGACGTAAAGGAATATACCTTGGACGGATTGCGGGAAAAGGTTGGGATGGTATTGCAAACCAGCGAATTATTTGCCGGCACAATCCTTGACAATATCCGTTGGGGAAATGAAAGCGCAACGGAAGAAGAGGTAATTGCAGCAGCTAAAATAGCCCAAGCAGACGAATTCATCCAGTCCTTCCCTGACGGGTACCAGACCCAGATTACCCAAAAAGGTGCGTCGCTGTCCGGCGGGCAGAAACAGCGCCTGTCCATAGCGCGGGCGATTTTGAAAAAACCGGAAATCCTGATTTTTGACGATTCCACTTCGGCGTTGGATTTAGGCACAGAAGCCAGGCTTCAAAAGGCCATGCGGCAAAGCCTGAAGGGTACTACCGTTATCATGATTGCCCAGCGTGTGGCCAGCGTAATGGGTGCAGACCGGATAGCAGTCATTGAAAACGGTGCGATTGCTGACTGCGGCAGCCATTATGAGCTGCTGGAACGCAGCCCTCTGTATCAGGACATATATAATTCCCAAATCCGAAAGGGGGAAGTGGGGAATGAGTGAAGCAAATAAAGCCCCAGCAAGACAAGGCCCTCCCATGGGGATGAGGGGTCCAGGGGGGCCTGGAGGCCCCGGCAGAGGCCCACGCAATGTATTTGTTGAAAAACCGAAAAACGGCAAAGAAACGATAAAGCGCCTGGTTCAGTATATTGGTTCCAGCAAATACCTGGTATTAGGTATGCTGGTGGTAATGCTGGCAGTGACAGTCCTTCAGCTTTTAGCTCCCAGTTTACAGGGAGAAGCCATCAACTCAATGACCCCTGTTGACGGTAATTCCTCGGTAGATATGGCGGCAGTTCTTCGGACGCTGGCAATGCTGGCAGTCGTCTACCTTCTGACTGCGGTCATGCAATACTTCCAGGGAATTTTCAGTGTATCGCTTTCCCAGGCTACTGTCCGCAGGATGAGGACTGACCTATTCAACCGGATTGTCAAGCTTCCCATCCGTTTTATTGACACCCATCAGCATGGCGACATTATGAGTCGCATGACCAACGACGTGGAAAATATTTCCCAGGTGGTTTCATCTTCCATTGGCTCTTTGTTTTCCGGGGCTTTAACAGTAGCTGGTTCAATTGCTATTATGCTGTACTATTCTCCTGCTCTGACTGGTATCAGCCTTGTAACAGTTGTACTCAGCCTTTTGGCGACTGCGAAGATGTCCAAATACATGAGGAAATACTTTTCCAGGCAGTCCAGCCTTCTGGGGCAGCTAAACGGTCATGCTGAGGAAATGATTACCGGATATCATACAGTTGTCGCTTTCAGCCGGGAAGACAACGCCGAACAGGAATTTAACGCCATCAGCGCAGACCTGAAAAAAACAGGCATTATTGCCCAGCTTCTTGGGGGCGTTATGGGGCCGGTGATGAATGTTATCGGCAATATCGGCTTCCTGCTGATTGCCGCTTTCGGCGGTTACTTTGCTTTACAGGGAATCATCAGCATTGGCGTTATTCAGGCGTTTATTCTGTATTCCAAACAGTTCACCCGTCCAATTAACGAACTGGCGAACCTGTATGGGCAGATTCAAACCGCTATCGCTGGCGCGGAACGTGTCTTTGCAATCCTTGATTCCCCTCCCGAAGTTGACGAGGGCAAAAAAAGCCTTCCCTCTGTACGCGGGGACATTGATTTTAACCACATTTTCTTTTCCTATGTGCCGGATAAGCCTGTTTTGAAGGATTTCGACCTCCATGTCAAAAGCGGCCAGAGGATCGCGATTGTCGGGGCTACCGGTTCCGGCAAAACTACGGTTGTTAATCTGCTTACCCGCTTTTATGATGTTGACAAGGGCAATATCCTTCTGGACGGGGTTGATATCCAGGATATCCCTAAAGATGAACTTAGGGGTAATATCGCCATTGTTTTACAGGATACGGTGCTTTTTTCCGATACCATTGCCGGGAATATCCGTTACGGAAAGCTGGATGCGGATGATAACGCCGTTAAACATGCCGCCCAGACCGCTAATGCGGATATTTTCATTGAACGCCTGCCGGATGAGTATAATTCCGTTTTAAGCGAATCCGGCGGGAATTTGAGCCAGGGACAGAGACAGCTCCTTTCTATCGCTAGGGCGGTTTTAGCTGACCCAAGTATTTTAATTCTGGATGAGGCTACTTCCAGCGTTGATACCAGGACGGAACTCCATATCCAGGAAGCTATGCTCGCTTTGATGAAGAACAGAACCAGCTTGATTATTGCACACAGGCTTTCTACCATTCGGACGGCTGATAAGATTATCGTGGTGGATGATGGGAAAATTGTTGAATCAGGCAACCATGCGGAACTGCTGAAACAGGAGGGCGTTTATTACCGATTGTATCAGAACCAGTTTGCAGGATTGCAGACATAATGCAGAATTGCGGATAAAGTAAGCCAGCCCCTGGGATAACAAAAATCCTGGGGGCTGGCTGTTGAGTTAGATAAAGCCCATTTGCGGGGATAAGCTGAGATGAGTACAAGCTGGGGCGGATTAAAAAGGTTTC
>CAOJXI010000031.1 GCA_948465665.1 uncultured Clostridia bacterium
CCGTCGTTAAAATGGGTAATCTGTTTGCCGTTTTCATACAGCTCGTTCAGATGGCTGTTGAAGAACCCGCCATATACAATTTTGTCCCCAGACACATCAAAGAAATCAGCGGAACCGTCCGGGGTAAGATGGGTGGAAATCTTCCCATCTGCGGAAAGCTTGCACAAGCAGGAGACATCTTCCAGGATGGATAAAAAGTAAAACTCCTGTCCCGCCAGTTTCCAGCCTTGTCCGCCCCCGCCCCTTGCATCAGTAACCAATCCGCCATGGCCAATGCAGCTGTCCCAGTCAGCGAACAGCTTTAAATCTGAACCGTCCTGGTTCATCACATAAAAGTCCGGGGTATCGTTGATGGTTCCGCCGACAGCCCCAATTACCAGAATCTTTTCGCCCCATGGCAGAACCATATGGATTTGGCTTGTCCCCTGGGGAATCAAGGTTGTTGTCTTTTTGGAGGAAATGTCATAGCGGAAGGCGCCTTTCATGGGCGGGTTGACATCGTTAAAATCCGCTCCAGTAAAATAAATACTGTCCCCTGCAACCTTGGTAAAGCCGGTATCAAAGTGAATCCCGGTAATTCTCTCTATGCTTCCGTCCGCGGAGTCATAAAGGTAAAGGGAGTTGCGGTTGCCGTTCCAAACGCCCCTGCCCTGGGACCAGAAGGGCAGCTCGTCAAAAGTATAATAGCCGATTTTCTCCTTATCCTTTACAGTCTGTTCCCTTTCCTGCTCAGTGAGGGAGGGCCAGTCCGGGTCTTCCTTATGTACAACTGCCGTCAAAAGGAACTTGGTGACGGAAACATGACGAATGTCTATGACCTTTAAAGGGATTTCAAAGGCAGGAAGTGCCTCCCCGCCCTTAGGATCGAGGAGATAGTAGGCGGTACAGGGAATTTTATCGGCCTGTTTTTTCCTAACTTTTTCATCTCTGGCAGCAGGGAACAGTATTTTGTTGTCCTCTGTCCAGATGAAGGAGCTCACATCATGGCTTGCGGTAAGCTGGCGGACGGACTCCCCTTCCAGGAGGTATAAATCGCTGTTGTAGCCGTTTTTCTCCTTATCCGCCTGATGGAGCAGAAAGGCCCCTATGCTGCCGTCGGGGGAAAAGGTGAAGCTGTTGGGGTTGCGGAATTCATAAAGGGCTTCTGATGTGATCGGTTTCATGGGTATGTCTCCCCTTCCTGTCTGTAGTCTTTTCACTTCTTCCTGCGGAAGACCGGAAATTTCAAAAATCTCCTCTAAAGCATATTTTCCAGCCGCCAGCATACGGAGCGCGGTTGTCTTTAATCCTTCTTTCATTCCCTCTTCACGTTCTGCCCTGCGTATATCCTTAATCGTGATATACTGGCTGTCCTTTACCGATAATATCATTTTCAGTAATAAAAATCACATAAGATTCCGGCAGGCTGTCAAAATCTTCCCCTTTTCTCAGAAAGTTTACATCCATCATACTGCCGTAAATCCGCTTTTACAACCATACGCCCCAGTCCCCATAGCGGAACGTGCCGCTGCTGGATTCTGTTTCTCTCCGATAAAAGGAACGCCTTACTTTAATTTACAGATCAAAATTTCAATTTCAGTATTTTCAAATACAGTTTTGATTTGGGCCGCAACATCCCCCCATTCCAAACGGTCAAGGCCCGCGCCAATGGTGGGCATAGCAATTTTATTGATATGCTCCCTTTCACATATATCTTTCATTTTTTGCAGTGCGGTCTTCATGCTGGCAAGGGTTGGCTTATGAAAATACCTTTCCTTTGTAATAAGGTTTAATATCCTGCCTTCTAAAATACAATCGCCGCCAATTTTGCACTTTACATATTGGTCTATATATCCGGGATATTTCCTCTGTAATATGCGTTTCATATCAAATCGTCTGTTAAATTCAACAACAATTCCTTTCCCCATAGCAAAATCCGCGCTGATACAGTGCGCCAGACAGTAGTCATCGGGGACTGAAAATAAGTCTCTTATTTCTTCTTTATATATCATATAGTTTCTTTCTGTATATTCAAATACCATTTTTGTGTTACTATTTTTATCTGTTTACTACATTTTTTGAGCCGCAATGGAAATCCAGGCCGGCAGTGCCGCCATAGGGTTATATTGCCAGTTATTGATCTTTTCCATTTCACTTGGATTCTGTTTTATCAGTTCATCGTATGAAAACCAGAATGAAGCATTTACAGCCTGCAATTCCTCCATTTCCCTTATAGACAGCCGCGCCGCTGCCATCGAATTCACCAAATCCTGAACACGCCAATGGCAGTTGGGCATTGTTTCCCAATATGGCTTTTGAATTTCAGGAGCTTTCCACGGTTCGCCTGTAAACGGGCGGTTAAAGGGATGAATATCATACATAATCGAAAATCCTGCTGGTTTTAATACCCTATATATGTTTTTATACATTGACGCTAAATCTGTAATCCAGGTATGCGTACCGTTTGAAGTATAGACCAGAGCAAAACAGTTATCTTTAAGCTTGGACAGCCTCATTGTATCATCGCAGATAAAGGAAATCGCAAGATGCAGTTTATCTGCAATTTTCTGCGCATGTTCTAACTGCTTTTCGCTTATGTCCGAAGACGTAACCTTTGCCCCCATTAGGGCAAATGCAAAAGCGGCATGGTTGTCACCGCTTGATGGAAGCAGCACTTCCCTGCCATGTAAATCAGGGAGATACTTTTTGATTAAGTCGATTACCACAGGATGAAAAGCCGTTTCTGGTTCTTTCACCAGTTCTGCAATTTTTTCATCTGTTCTAAGCGATTGGTACCATCCTGAATCAGCGGTTTTGTTCCAGCCGTCCTTTACTGCTTTCAATAAATTATCCATAGCTTTCTCCCCTGTTTAAGTGTATTTTCTGATTCAATCACATGAAATTATAAAATCTATCCTTTATATTGGCCTTGTTTGTAATACTCATTCTCCAATTCATCCGCAAGGTATTCGTCGCTCATACAGTGCATATCAGAAACCCCTTCACTTACAAGCCGGTAAACAAATGAATGATAGAAAAATTTCAGCGCACAGTCCAGTGATATTCCATTTCTTTTGGCAAAGAGCGCAATTATGCGGGCATATTTTTTTTGAAGTAAAATTGGATGGGCTGTCATACTTGTTCACTTTCTTCCATAGAGAATCATTCCAATACACCCTTTTCTTTCATAACCTCTATTATATCATTTACAATATATTCCTTGCTTTGGGTATGCAGAATTTCATAGCATGGTACAATATAGCTGTTCAAAATATTGCTTTTTTCCGCCAAGGCTTCATAAATTTTTTCAGCATCCATGCCAAGGAATACCGCTATATTTTCAATACAAAAGACAACAAATTCAAGCTGATTTGGGTCTTTTATAGGAGATTCAAAAATCATATCAGGCACCTCAATTTTAGATGTATTCCTCCATCAATCATCTTTCCGAAAAAAACCCCAAACCACAAATACAAGCCCAACAACCGGGCAGACAACCCCAAGCAATTCATAGATACCATTATGGAAGGTTGGCATACCGGTAAGCCCGCCCAGAAGTATTGAGCATACACCAAATAAAATAACAGCAATACCAAGAAGAATCAATTTTACATTTTTCATCTGTTTCCCTCATACCTCCATTTTATTTAAAGCCAGATGTATTTTTCTTCATTAAAGATAGCATAAACTTATGAATAATTCAATGCCTCCCCATCTTGCTTAAAACGCCTGTCTGCTATATAATCTAACCATCAATTTTTTTGGTAAATATGCAGCAAATGACGTTTACTGCAAAGCAGTCCGGGAAAAAATATGTTATCATCTATACGGGAGGTGAGGATAAATGGCCGATTATATTGAAAGTCTTAATCTATCAATTTCATATATAGAAGCCAGTTTGCTTGAAGGGCCAAACTATGAAAAGGCAGCCCGGATAGCTGGTATGTCCAAGGCATCATACCAGCGGTTCTTTTTAGCTGTTGCGGGTATGACATTGGATGAATATGTCAGGAGGCGCAGACTCCAATATGCAGTAACAGAATTGATGGATACAGAACATAAGATCATTGATATTGCTGTAAAATGCGGTTATCAATCGGCAGCAGCCTTTTCCCGTTCTATACGGAGCTTTACAGGCTATACGCCAAGCCAAATCAGAAAGCAAGGTACATCTGTCCATTTTCCTAAACTGAGCTTTCAAATCCAAATGAAAGAAGGAGAAATGAGCGTGAATGAAACTTCGATTGTAAGAATTGAAGAATATAAAAACCAAAAGGCAGTCTGTTTTTCCGTAGATTGTACTGACCCGGAAAATGAAGCATGGGGAAGGCTGTCGGAGTGGTGCAGAAAAAATATTCCAGACCGTACCGCCAGAAAGTATATAGGCGTTGCGCCCTTGGGCCACCATCCCCAGGGGGAAGAACATCAAAACGCTTCTGAACATACCAAGCACCCATACACGGCGATGATGTACCTGATAGGCGATGAATGTAACCAGGACGAATTCTATGGTAAGAAGGTTGAAGATGCGCCGTCAGGTTTATTTCTGGTAAACGATGCCTCCCTCAACCAGTTTGACGAAAACGGGGATATTGACATGGCGCTCAGTTTGATAAAAGCGTCGGAGGCCTTTGTGGAATTTATCAAGCAAAACCCGGAATATGCCTTTGACTGTCAGGCGCACATCTTTTATGAGGAACATATTTTTTCGGAGAAGTGGTTCCAAAAGGGCGGGGTTCCCGACGGCTTCCGTATGTGGGTTCCAATATTGAAAAAGCAGTAAATTCTGTGATACAGAAAAGAGAGCAAAAGCATTATTGGCTTTTGCTCTCTTTTTACCCACAAATCATATACATTTTCCTTGCCCATTATGCGGATGGCTTTTGGCATAGGCAGATGCTTCTTCCATAATCTGCCCAGATTCCATGCTGTCAAAATATTCCCGTTGCCAGACAGTATAATCAAAATCATCACGCTTAATAAGCGCAATAAAGCGTTCCGCATCTACTACGTCCAGCTTTTCAACCAGGCAGGAAAAACCCCTATCTATAATATTAGCTGTACTCATCAACATATCCCTCCAATATCCTGACAAACTCATATGGCGTAACCAATAAAATTTTTTATTTTTGAAAAGCCGGACAGACACTATACATTACAACAAATTATGCTCATATAGTACCTTTGCTTCTTCCCAATAGCATGGAAACTTCTCCATAATAAAGTTCCTGCTGGAATGGCTGCTGTCAGTTACCAGATTGTATCTTTTGATAAGCCGGATAATCTGTCCCCGGATAACATCAATCCGCCACTGCGGCAGATCCTCATAGTGTTCATAAATAAACTTCCCCTGTTTTTCATATTGCAGAATATGTTCATACACATCTTCAATATATTCACATCCAGTGACCGGGACAGCTTCATCTGAAGTATAGCTTGTAGGTACAGCAGGGTCAGCCGTGTAATCCCCTTCGCAATGGTAAATATACCCTGAAACGCCCTTATAGAAATATTCCAGCGCACCACTGAACATTTCCTGGAACACAAGGGTTCCATCCTTGCGAATATCAAGCATCGGCATCCTTATCCCCAGCCGTTGGATATCCCATATATAATGGGCTGCCAACTGCCTGCTTGTTGTCAGATAAACCTTTGCTTCCTGCAAACGCGCTCCAACAGAAAGATGGGGCTGAAGCTCTGTAAGCCCTTTTACTGTCGATCCATGATAATACTTCATAAATATGACCCTCCTGTATCTTTGAAGTTCCAGGTCAATCATACTATATATCCAGCAGTAAAACCAGTCTGGTAATTATTTCTGTTTTGTGGTATAATATATATGGAGGAAAGAACTCTTGGCGTAATATTGTGAGGAATGATAAACAATGGACGAAACTAATATAATAAAAAAAGAAGCCGTCAAGTTGGTGCGGAAACGCTTAATGGAATTGCTCAAACCATTAGGGTTTCAACCGTATTCAAAAAACAGAAACTGTTTGATACGCGTCAGAGAAGAATTTATTGATGAAGTCAGCCTGCGGACAGACGGCACACATTTGTCACCATGTTTTCATATCTATTATAGAAAAGCTCCCTTTGAGAGTGCGTATGTGGATTTGGTAAATGGCTCATTGTGGCGTGTCATGAAAAAGCAGCAACAAATTAAAACAAATCTTTGGTGGAATGTGACTATTCCACAAAACGGGCCTTACTATTACAAGACAGAACATTTTGAGGAAGTGTGGAAGGATGTGGTGCTTGCATTAGAGCGATACATTCTGCCATATATGGACGCTATGAGCGTGGAGAAACTGCTCTCATTTATGGTGAAGCCGCAATTGCGGGAGGATGGAGAGGAAGAAATCTTTCGAGTGTTTCCTACTGTGTTTTTTCGGGATAAATATTTTGCGTGCATGAATCAGGCTGCGGTATATGGCATTGGAATGTGGATAGCTGGACGCTATACGGAAGGACTGCCATATATTATTTTTGCGCAGAATAAGTATCGTGAGCATATCAGACCGCGTGAACTGGAAAAAGAGCAGTTTAATGAGGGACGTGTTTTAGGGGTGTTGGACACGCTGATTGACATTTATGAAAGAAAACCAGAGGAACTAAAAGATACCATTCAACAGTTGTCGAGTATGATTTCTGCACACTGGATGGATTATATCATGTGATTTGGTACTATTATCAAACTTCCAGTTTATTGCTCTCCTCCATGGGTACTTTCCTTGAAAGTGTCATAGTGGGTTATATAGTGTAAAAGGGCAGGACAGACTGTTGCAGTCTGCCTTGCCCTAAACTTCTTTATACAGCCTTACCCCGCAGGTTTCCCCGCTTTTTTCAGCTAACCACCTTCTGGAACCGGAACCCTTCCTCTGCGTACTTGCAGAGTACTCTGTCCCCTGGCGCAAGGTTATGCTGTAAAATCTGCTCTGCCAGAGGGTCTTCTACTTGGCTGCGTATTACCTTCCGTAGCGGCCTCGCCCCATAGGACGGGTCATACCCCATCACCGCCAAGCGGCTGACTGCCTCATCACTGAAAGTAATGGAAATATGCAGATCGTCCAGTCTCCCCTTCAACTGCCGCAAAAACTGCTGTGCAATGCACCGCACATCCTCCTGTGTCAGCCTTTGGAACAGGATGGTTTCATCAATACGGTTCAAAAATTCCGGCCTGAAGGCGTCTTTTAATTCCCTCATAACCTGCTGCCGGACAGCCTGGTCGGTGGATTCAGGCGTTAAAAATCCAAGCTGCTTGCTCTCTGTCAGATATCTTGCGCCCAGGTTGGAGGTCATAATAATCAAGGTATTCTTAAAGTTCACCTTCCGCCCCTGGCTGTCAGTAATCATCCCATCCTCTAAAATTTGCAGCAGGATGTTAAAAATATCCGGGTGAGCCTTTTCAATCTCATCCAGCAGCAGCAGGCAGTAGGGCTTCCGGCGGACGGCTTCAGTAAGCTGCCCACCTTCCCCATACCCCACATAACCGGGAGGCGACCCAATCAGCCGGGAAACGGTGTGCTTTTCCATATACTCGGACATATCCAGCCGGACGATTGCCTTTTCATCGGCGAACAGGCAGGCGGCAAGGGCCTTGCACAGCTCGGTTTTCCCTACCCCTGTAGGCCCCAGGAATAAAAATGACCCCAAAGGCCGCCCCGGATCCCCCAGCCCGATCCTTCCCCGCCGTATTGCGCTGGATACTGCTTTAATGGCCTCCGTCTGCCCTACAATGCGCCGGCTCAGGCTTTCTTCCAGATGGAGGAGTTGCTGGCTTTGTTCCTTTGTCAAAGTGGAGGTATCAATTCCTGTCATAGAGGAAACCACCTTTGCCACATCCTCTGCTGTCACCTCCCGGCGCAGACGTATTTCCTTTGCGTCGCGGATATTTTTTAACTGCTGTACCTGTTTTGCAAGCTCCCGCTCCCGATCCCGGATATGGGCGGCCAGCTCAAAACTTTGGTTGTGGATGGCGTTTTCTTTCTGCTGCTGGATTTCCCGGAGCTGTTCCTCCTTTTCCCGCAGGCTTTTGGGGGCGCTGAACGTACAGATACGCACCCTGGATGCCGCCTCATCCATTAGGTCAATCGCCTTATCCGGCAGGAACCGATCCGGCAGATAACGGGCGGAAAGCCTTACTGCCGCCAAAACCGCTTCATCGGAGATAACTACATGATGATGTTTTTCATAACGGTCTTTAATCCCCTTTAATATCCGAACGGCGATATCCTCCGGTGGCTCCTCAATCATGACAGTTTGGAACCGGCGGTCAAGGGCCGCATCCTTTTCTACGGTTTTCCGGTACTCCTCAATGGTGGTCGCCCCGATCATCTGCAATTCCCCCCTGGCAAGCTGGGGTTTTAAAATATTGGCTGCGTCAATAGCCCCTTCTGCTGCGCCAACGCCGATGATCGTATGCACCTCGTCGATAAAAAGAATTACATTTCCTGCATTTGCAACTTCTTCGAGAATTGCCTTGACCCGCTCTTCAAATTCCCCCCGGTATTTGGTTCCCGCTACCATGCAGGTCAAATCCACCGAGACAATCCTTTTATATTGCAGGGAGTCCGGCACATCCCCCTTTATAATCATCTGTGCCAGCCCTTCCGCCACAGCGGTCTTTCCCACCCCGGCTTCCCCTATTAAACAGGGATTGTTTTTACTACGCCGGGATAAAATCTGTACCACCCGTTCCAGCTCCCGATCCCTGCCAATCACAGGGTCAAGCATATTCTCCTGGGCCATCCAGGTTAAGTCCTTGCTGAATTTATCCAGCAGCGGCGTTTTGGTCGCCGGCCTGACGGCTTTCGCCATGGGCCTTTTCCCCCTTCCTATCCCAAGACTGTTTGAAGCGTCTGGAAGCTCCCGAAGCTCTCCATCCAGGGTGTCCATGAGAAATTGATATAACAGTTCATGGTTTACATTTAATTCATTTAAAAACCGTACTGCGTAGCTGTCTGTTTCCAACAGCAGCGCCATTAAAAGGTGTTCAGTTCCCACCATGGGCTGATCCATCAGCCGTGCCTGGCCGGAGGCGTTTTCCAGAATCCGGCGGCTGCGCTCGGTGAGGTTTTCCAGCGTCAGGGAAGTGGTCATCCCCTTGCCCACTGTCCGCACCAACTGGCGGACTACCTTGTCATAATCGACATTTTTCTGTGCAAGAACAACATAGGCCACCCCGCTGTGTTCGCGGAGAAGGCCCAGAAGGAGATGTTCGCTTCCAATATAGGTATGGCCCAATATAGACGCCTGGGTCATTGCATGGTTGACTGCGCTGTTTGCCTTTGGAGTAAAGCCAGGGAATTTATACACGGTTCATCACCCTTCCCCCTTTCAAAGCTGATGCCTGCCAAATTCAGGCATACTGCCCATACATAATATGGTCGCAAAAAATTGGTTTATGCCTGTACACCGTTAAAGGACAGGAAAATTCAAAGACAGCCCTGACACTTGGCCGGGGCTGTCTCCTGGAAAACATATGGAAATCTTCATGGAATCACGCGATACTCACTAACTGCTTTATCAAGCAGCTGCCCAAGAATCGAAATATAATCTTCTCCCATCCCTTTCGCCTTTTCAATGGTTGCGGCGGATACATAAAGCGTGAGGGGTTCTCCGCGATAAGGCTTTGCTTTCCGGGCTGCCAAAAAAGCTTTTTCCATATTGTCGGTCATTTCTGGCGAATCTTCATTATAAACGACCGGCAGTTTTTTTGCTTCGGACAGCAGACTTTTTTCCCTGTTGGTCAATGCAGCGGTTCCGTCCAGTTCAAAGGTTACCATAATATACCTTCCTTTCTCTCGCAGTTGCAAGCCGAGCGGAAATCAATCTGATTTTAGGCGTTCGCTCTGTATATACAACAAATAAAACATCTCCTGCTAAACCGATTGTAATATATCAACCTTCGTCTATACTATTTGCGTCATCATAAATTTCTATCCGATTACCATCCAGGAAAACTTTTGCTGCTGTTTCAAACAGGACGCCATGTTTTTTAAAGTATATCATACCAGTACAGATAAAGCAACCTGCCACAAACCTGAGTTGCCGCATAAAATAAAGGCATCTTTCCTTCCTTTGCCCTTTCTGCGGAAACTCAAGTGTTTGATAAATTGCTTTTTTCACTGTGGAATGATAAAATAAGTATAAATGATATGTATTTGGAAAGGTAGTGTTCCGCAGTGGATTTGAAAATTGTAAAAAACGCTGTTTTGGGGCTGGTTGTCGGGGACATTTTAGGTGTACCAGTGGAATTTATGAGCCGGGAAGAATTAGCGGAAGACCCGGTTACAGGTATAAGGGAATATGGTACCCACTCCCAGCCAGCCGGAACCTGGTCTGATGATTCCTCTATGGCGCTGTGCCTGCTGAAGAGCCTGTCCAAAGGGCTGGATTATCAGGATATCATGTCCCGTTTTCTCCGTTGGGCGGAAGAGGGGTATATGACAGCACATAATGAAGTCTTTGATATGGGGTTTGCCACAAGGGAAGCTCTTGTCAGATTTTCTGAAGGGACGCCCCCTTTGAAATGTGGAGGGACAGGGACATACGACAACGGCAACGGCTCCCTTATGCGTATTCTTCCTTTGGCTCTCTGGCTTCACGACCATATAAACGAGAAATTCCCGCACAACAGCAGTTCATACCAAATCATTCATAATGTCTCTGCCTTAACCCATGCCCACCCTATCAGCCTGATTTCCTGTGGTATTTACTGTTCCGTCGCCAATGAGCTGATTTGCGGCAGAACCTCGTTAAAGGATATTCAAAATGGTATTACAACAGCAAAAGATTTCTATCAGTCATTACCCGAATTTTCCAGATACCTGCCCAAGTTTGAAAGAGTTGACGTTTATCTGCTGCAATCCCTTCCAAAAGAAGATATCAGCAGCGGCGGTTTTGTAATACATACTTTGGAGGCTGCGCTGTGGTGCTTGTCCCATAGCAGCGATTATCGTTCCTGCCTTTTGGAAGCTGTTAATCTTGGAGAAGACACTGATACTACCGGCGCAGTTGCCGGAGGATTGGCCGGACTAAAATATGGCTGGCAGGAAATCCCAGAAGAATGGCTTAGTTCAACCGCAAAGCTGGATGATATCCTGGAGCTTTGCCGGATTTTCAGCGCAAGCGTATAAATGTGGCGAAGGCCCTTGCCATTTATCTTTTTATTTACAGCTTTTTATAGAATTACCTTCTCAAACATGGTATAATAAATACACAGATATTGGCCCGCCGAAGGGAGAAATAACCGGATATGAGAAAACTAAGATACACATTTAAAAGTGATATTTTGTTTAAAATGGTTTTCGTAAAATACCCGCATCTGCTGAAGGAGCTGGTAGCAGTCATCCTTGGTATAACAGTAGAAAACATTACAGCGTTTGAAATATTAAATTCTGAAATAACGCCGGAAAGTATTGAGGATAAATTTTGCCGTCTGGACATCAATATGCGGGTAAACGGGAAACTGGTTGACATTGAGATGCAGGTCACCAATGAGGGGAACTATCCAGAGCGGGTTATGTTTTACTGGGCGCGGGAATTCTCTTCAGCCCTTGTATCTGGAGCAGACTATTCCCTGCTTCCAGCCACAATCATTATCAGCATTATGGATTTCAATTTATTTGGCTGTGAAGAGTATCATTCGTTTTTCCAGCCCCGTGAAGCAACCCGCCATACGCTGCTTTCAGATAAGATGGGGTTTCACTTTTTTGAGCTGCCGAAGCTCCCGGAACTGCCTGAAAATGCCAATGAAAGCAGTATCCTGCTCATTGTTTAATGCCAGCACAGAAGAAGAACTGGAAAAACTGAATCAAATGGAGGTGCCAGTTATGAGCGAAGCGATAAATGCTTATTATTCAGTTGCAAACTCCTCGGAATACCGGGAGATAGAGAAGCTTCGGGATAAAGCCAGACATGACGAAGCCCAGGCACTGCGCTCAGCAGAGCAGAGAGGGGTGCAAGAAGGAATTAAACAAGGGGTAAAACAAGGTGTAACAGATGTGGCCCTAAAACTGCTTAAACGCAACCGGCCAATCGATGAAATTATGGAGGATACCGGATTAACTTATTCGGAAATTGAAGAACTGCGTTCCACTATTCATTTCTCTTGAGGAAAAAACGGAAAACTGCTTGGAGCCTTGTTAAGCAAAGTGTGAATCACATATGATAGAAAAGCGGCGTCTCCATCCAACGGGAGGCGCCGCTTTTCCGCCCTGCTGCTATCACGATAAATTTTCCTTGACAAATATACAACATGATGTTATATTTTAAGTGTCAACACCGTGTTATACAAAAAGGAGGCAAATGAGATGATCCAACAAATATCCGATGCTGAACTTGAAATCATGAAAATCGTATGGGGAAACCCGTCAAAAGTGACGCTGTTCCCCTATATCATGGACGGGCTGGCAGCCAAAGGAAAGCCATACCAGAAAAATACGCTGATAGTCCTCCTGTCCCGCCTGATGAACAAGGGCTTTTTAAGCGCGAAAAAAATAGGCCGCCGCAACGAGTATACCGCCCTAGTTTTGGAAACGGAATACCAGACAGCCCAGACCAAAAACTTTCTGAATAAGATTTATGAGGGCAATGCAAAGGGCCTTGTTTCCACCCTGATTTCAGGCGACCTTCTAACCGGCGAGGAATACGAAGAATTAAAAAAGCTTCTGGAAGAAGGGAAAGAAAAGCAATGAACATGGTTATGAAAATATTCCTGTCCATGTCCTTTTCTGGTTCTCTGCTGATTCTGGCGTTATTTACTGCCAAACATTTCTGGAAAAATAAAATCAGCCGGCAATGGCAGTATTATATTTGGCTTATTGTAGTTCTGCGTCTGCTTCTCCCCTTTGGGCTGGAAATAAACCTGATGGGGAAAACCTATCAAGCCATAGACCAGGCAATCATCCAGAATTCCCTTCTTCCGGTTCAGCAGGCTGTTCCTGATGCTTCCACCCCTCCCCCTATCGAACCAGGGGCAGTTGTTCCAAATACTCCTACCCATCCCTTCCGGGATATTGCGTCATTAACCTTCAGCCGCCTTTGGCTAATCTGGCTGCTTGGCGCGCTGATTCTCCTGATACGGAAGATAACAGTCTATCAAAGCTTTCTTCAATATATAAATGCTGGCTCCACTCCTGTCTCCAACATAGATCTTTTAGACAGGCTTTCCCTGATTGCAGAACAAATGAACGTTAAAAAGCCTGTGGAGCTTTGCGTCAACCCCCTAATCTCCTCACCCCTGCTGACTGGTTTTTTCCGTCCCTGCATTGTACTGCCAAGCGCTGGCATTTCTGAAAAGGATTTCCAATATATCGCGCTGCATGAATTAACCCATTACAAACGGCGGGATATGTTTTATAAATGGCTGGTACAGGTTACAATCTGCCTCCATTGGTTCAACCCCTTTGTACATCTTATGGGCCGGGAAATCACAAAGGCGTGTGAGTTTTCCTGTGATGAAGCGATCCTTGCCGGAATGGGGGGCGGCAAAGCGCAGGAATATGGAAAGACTTTGCTTGACGCGATGGCATCAGTAGGGAAATATAAAGAAAGCCTCGGTTCCATTACGTTAAGCGAAAACAAACAGCTTTTGAAAGAAAGGTTAGGTGCCATTATGAAATTTAAAAAGCAGTCAAGAACGGTTAAATTTCTAACCAGCCTGCTGACATTATGCGTGGTTCTGGGCGCGTCCTTTATCGGTGTTTACCCAATGGAAAACAGCGTCAGCGCGTCTGGGATTTACAGAAGCGTTCAGACGCAGTCTGACTATTCCGATCAGGCAGAGGAATACTATCAGTCAGACAGCTTTCCCCTGTTTCAACTTGTCTTCGCCCATCTGGACGAAGGGGCGCAAAAAAACTGGCTGGACAGGATTTACACCCATAATCAAATCGCCTTTTGGGGCGCTGTCGTCAATCTGCTGGACGAGGACTGCGATTTAGTCCAGCATTTCGCGGAAAAAACCTATGGGGACGGCAATATCATCTATTTCTCCATTCTTGCAAACCACATGAGCAGGGAGCTGCTGGAAATGTATCTGGATAAATCCCTGAAGGATGGAAATTGGGTGTTCCAGTCTGTTTTATACGGGCTTCTGGATCGTGACAGCGAATTTGACGAGCTGGAGGAAAAGAAGGAAAAAGAATGGGCTGAAGCCCAGAGGGCGGAATACCAGGCGGCAGGCGTTACGATGATTGATGAAAAAAATTATTACTACCAGGGGCAGTTAGTCGATATTTTTCTGGATCAACAGGCCAATCAATCCTTTTACACCCTGAATATGAACCCTGCCGGAACCGTCAACATCAAAATTCTCCGCGATGCGGACAACAAAATCACCGGCGTTGCCTATATGTCCAAGGCGGAAATTGAGGAACTTTTTGGCGATATGGAAGATGACGATGAAGAAGAGGCTCCCGCGCCGAAGGTCATCCCTGTTGATTTGAAGTCCGTAACAAACGGGACAGTTGTCTGGCTGGGAGAATACACCTTATCTGAGGGAGATAAAATCCGGTATGATATTTCCGCGGAAACAGGAAACGGAATACAGATTGCTTTTTCTAAGGACGCGCGTCTAAACCCGGTTTATTATTCTGTACATAACCTGCGTCAAAAAGGCGAACCTCTGAAATGTACCGCAGATAATATTGTCGGCGGCTCCATGAAACCCGGAACCTATAAGCTGTTCATCCGGGCCACAGACGGCGATTTGGGAAATGTAAAGGGCAGCATTTCCCTTACACTGGAGGAATTTTATTGACAATAAAACGAAAAAAGCGTAAAGTATTAGGAAAGGAGGCAAAACTATGGAAAAGATTTCAACTACCATTTCAATTGACGCTGACATAAAAGAGCGGGCACAGGAATTATTTTCAGATTTTGGCCTTGACCTTTCTACTGCTGTTAATATCTTCCTTCGACAGTCTGTAAGGGAAAATTGTATCCCGTTCAACATTCAAAGAGAAATCCCAAATGCTGACACTATCGCTGCTATGAAAGAAATCGAAGAGATGGAACGCCACCCGGAACAATACAAAAGCTATTTCTCTTTTGCCGAACTGCTTAAAGACATAGAAGCAGAGGATAATGCTGATGTATGAGATTAAACAATCTGGACGTTTTAAACGAGATTTAAAGTTAATTATCAAACGTGGGTATAATATTCAGCTTTTAGAAGTTGTTGTGAATCAACTTTCAACGGGTGAGCCCTTGAACGAAAAGTATCGTGATCACTCGCTTACAGGTGGATATAGTGGATTTCGGGAATGTCATATTACCCCGGACTGGCTCCTTATTTATAAAATCCAAAAAGGTGAGCTGTTCCTGCTACTGTCCAGAACAGGTACACACAGCGATCTGTTTTAAAAAATCCCCAAGCCTTCCAAAAAGGTTTGGGGATTTTTCTTTGCGTTCCCCCTCTCACCGATTTTTCACACCCTGCATACTATGTGATGTACCCAGAAAACCCCAGAATTTAAAGGAGGTCATCACTTATGTGCAACAACAACTGTTTCGGCGGCTCCTGGAGCTGGATCATTCTCATCATCCTCATCCTCATCTTCTGCGGCAACGGCAACGGGATCTGTGGTTCCCTGACCGGCGGCTGTGGCTGCGGCTGCAACAATAGCTGCGGCAATAACAACTGCGGCTGCTGCGATTAAGCCCAAACCCCAATGTCCCAAGCAATCCTGTTTCTTTCCTTACAGCGGCAAGAGCGGGAAGCAAACCATATTTTCCCGCTCTCCCGCCCCCGCAAAATTCAGAGTCCATAATGTCAGGAAACCTTATGTCATATTTTAAAGGAGGACTTTTCTATGTGCAATACCGGTTTTGGAGGCAATAGCTGCTGCTTTATCATCCTGATCATCCTTATCCTTCTGTTCTGCTGCGGCAATGAAGGAAGCAACATAGGCTGTGGCTGTGGCTGCGGCTGCAATAATAACGGCTGCGGCTGTGGCTGCGGGAACAACTGCTGCGACTGATTTTTTCTAAGGAAAAGGCCGGTTATATCAGCGTGAAGGGGTGCGGCAAAATCTGCCGCACCCCTTTTTATATGAGTTTGATAAAGTAAATTTGCGGGAGTAACCTAGGACGAGTACAGGCTGGGGGCGGATTAAAAAGGTTTCGGGTCCAGGGGGTTGTGCAGCGGAGCTGCACTCC
>CAOJXI010000032.1 GCA_948465665.1 uncultured Clostridia bacterium
TTGAGGAAAGCCCCCTGGACCCGAAACCTTTTTAATCCGCCCCAGCCTGTACTCGTCTTAGGTTACTCCCGCCCTTTGGCTTTTTATGGGTTATAAAACCCTGTCAAATATATCTTCCAGTCGGATTTCCAGCTCATCAAAAAGATGACATTTAAACTCAGTGACAAATGAAACAGCCTGTTCCCCCGTCATTTGTTCCAGCAAGTAATCCGGCAGTAATGAATAAACATTATCCAAACAATATTTTCCATCTTTCAGCAGGTAAACCTCAACTGTCTTGTTTGCCCCATCAACAATCCAATATTCAGCGACGCCTGCTGTTTCATAAACGTTCTTTTTGTACCAGCGGTCATTCCGGGTTGTGCTGGGGGAAAGAACCTCCACAACCAGATTTGGCGCGCCGCTTATATAATTGGCACGAATTTTATTTTTATCGCAAACAACCATGCCATCCGGTACAAAATGATCTTTCTTGGACAGATATAAATCAACCCCATCCCCGAACGCCTCACAGGGTTTCCCTTTTAAAAAAGAGGAAAAAATACGGTAAATATTCCCTGCAATACGGTTGTGGTTGATAACAGGCCGCGGGGACATTGAAACGATCTTCCCACCTAAAATTTCATAACGCAAATCATCCTTATAAGCTTCCTGCATCCTCTCCCCCTCCCCTCCTAAATGCCAAAATGAATTATAAACTTTTTCTCTGCCTCAGCTCTGGCAAGCAGCTCCCGGAGCGGTGCCAAAGTTTCCTGAACCCCCAAGACGGCAAGGATATCCCCCATAGAAGAAGGCGGGATCAAAGTAATCCCACAGTAAGCCAAGCCCTTCCCCGGCCTGTCGATTGTATGCCAGAAGAAATCAATCTCCGCCAGTTTTGCCAGCAAAGGCTCAATATAATCATCATGTATCGAAATGCAGCCATATTTCCATGGCTCATAATGATCATACCGAACCCCCCGTACAGGGTTTTCTGCCATTATTCCAAATTCATGTTCTGCCATAAGTTCATTCCTCATCTGTGGGAGAAGGGCTGTGCCCAAGTAAATTTTTCAGTTCTTCCACCAGTTCAGCAGCCCGTTCCTCCGAGCGCATCAAAACAAAGATGGTATCATCCCCTGCCAACGTCCCTACAACCCCGTTCCAGTGTATGGAATCCAGGGCAGCGCAGGCAGCGTTGGCCATGCCAGTGAAACATTTGACCGCCACCATGTTCCCGGCAAAATCCACGCCCTGGACTGACTGGGAAAAGATAGCATGGAACTTATAGGACATATCCACTTTAGGCTGCTGCAAATTGGCGCTGTAACGGTATCTGCCATTATGGGAAAGAACTTTCACAAGGCGCAGTTCTTTAATATCCCTGGAAACAGTGGCCTGCGTAACATCATAGCCTTCTTCTTTCAGTCGCCGGAGCAGTTCCTCCTGGGTATCAATTTCGTTTTCGTCAATCAGCTCTAAAACCTTGGCGAGCCTTTCAGATTTCATCGGAATCAACCCCTTTCCAACATTTTAGCATTGAGCATATCGCAGAAATTATTATGGGTAAGGTTTATAAAGTCCATTGTCTTATCAGCCCTGGAAACCTCCACAAAATCCTGGCTGGTAAGGTTCATCATGCGTTCCCCATCCACGGAAAAGACCACATTGGCGCTGTTGTTGATTTCCTTGCTGTGAACCTCTAAAACATTGCTGGGAGAAAAGAGGATTGTTTTGGAAAAGAGGGTATGGGGACAGATTGGAGTTAAACCGATGGTATCAAGCCCAATATCAACAATAGGGCCGCCTGCAGACATAGCATAGCCGGTGGAGCCGGTAGGGGTGGAAAAAATAACCCCGTCGGCGCGGTAATCCATAATCATTTTTTGATTACAAAAAACCTCCAAATCCACCAGCTTGGCAAATTCCCCTTTTGTGACAGAAAAATCGTTAAGGGCATAAAAGATCTGGGACACTTCCCCCCTCCTCACAACAGCGCGCAGCATCATGCGGGGCTGGACAGAATATTCCCCGGTGGCAAGGTGTTCCAGCAAATCCAGCTGGTTCACTTCAATGTCAGCCAAAAACCCCAGCCGCCCGCAGTTAATGCCCAGCATAGGCTTCCCATGGGGCATGACCCTTTTACAACTTCGGATAATGGTGCCGTCCCCGCCAATCGTAATAACCATATCCATTTGGTCAATTACTTTGTCGAAGGGCAAAAACTCTGTTTTCCCTCCTTCAAAATTCCCGCGGTTGTAGTCGTCTGCAAAGCAGAGAAAGCCCAGCGAATCAAGCTTGTTAATAATTTGGGCGGTATACTCCGCAGAGCCGGATTTATCCAGGTTAGGGATTAAAAAAATACGTGTGTCTTTCATAGCATGAATGTTCCTTTATCACTCGTTGTAAAAATATAGGAGATATCACCGCTGGAAGTTTGCATGGGAAGCTTTTACAACTTCATCCGGGCAAATCTCTGCCGATTGTTTGGGAGCGTCGGATTTGCGGAGCATTAAAAGGTACTCAATATTCCCTTCCGGGCCTTTCACGGGGGAAAAATCCAGATGTTCGGCGGAAAATCCTGCTTCCGCCGCAAAAGCGAGGACTTTCTGAAGGACTTCCAAATGGATTTCCGGTTCCCGCACCACTCCCTTTTTCCCGACCTTGCCCTTCCCGGCTTCAAACTGGGGTTTTACAAGGCAGACAGCACAAGCACCATCCCGCATAAAATTCCTTGCCACCGGTAGCACAAGCGCCAAAGAAATAAACGATACATCGACGCTTACAAAATCGACGGTTTCTGGAACCTGCTGGGGGGTAATGTAACGGATATTGGTGCGTTCCAGGTTGACAACCCTGGGGTCGCTGCGCAGCTTCCAGGCAAGCTGCCCATATCCCACGTCAATACTGTATACCTTTTTCGCGCCGTTCTGGAGCATACAGTCAGTAAAACCGCCTGTTGAAGCCCCTATGTCCATACATACTGCGTCTTGTAAAGAAACAGGGAAACACTGGAGGGCTTTTTCCAGTTTCAGCCCGCCGCGGCTGACATACCTGGGAAGTTCCCCGCGGATTTCCACAATATCTTTCGGCCCCACGGAATCCCCTGCCTTATCGGATTTCTGGCCGTTGACGTAAACCAGCCCCTCCATAATCAGGGCTTTGGCCTTTTCGCGGCTCATATCCGGCTGAGATTCTGTCAAATAAACATCCAAACGCTGTTTCACGATTCTGATTCCTTTCCCTTACTGCAAACCGCTTTCCAAATCTGTTCTGCACATTTTTCAATAGAAGCCTGGTCTAATCCCACACGCTTTAATGCTCCCTGAAGCGTGTCCTGCGGGACAAACCTGTCCTGGATGGCGAGGATTTTCATAATTGGAAGGCTTTCCCGCCCGCAGCCATACCCGCACAGGGAAGCCATTAGCTGTTCCCCAACGCCTCCGGCCTGGATCCCTTCCTCAACAAAAAGGAGCCCGTCAGATTTCGCCAAAATGCGGAAAGCATTTTTGGGGAGGGGATGGATTTTGACCAACCGGATTACCCTCACAGGAACGCCCTTTCCCGCCAAAGCGTCTGCGGCCATCTCGCAGACAGAAGCTTCCCGGCCATAAGTAGCCACCGTAACCCCCTGGAAACCGTCCGCCTGGACAGTTTCAGGATAATAAAGGGAATAATCCCCGCAAAATGGGGCTTTCAAGGGCGGCTGGCTCCCCCTGGGATAACGCACAATACAGGGGCCGTCGTTTTGGTGGAAAGCTTCATGCAGGCAGTATTTCAATTCCTCAAAAGAGGCAGGAGAATAGACTGTAACCCCAGGGATTGGAGTTACCAGCGCCACATCAAACACGCCCTGATGGGTTTCGCCGTCATCCCCCACAATTCCCGCCCGGTCAACCGCAATGATTATATGCTGGTGTTCAATGGCGGTATCATGGATTAACTGGTCAACGGCACGCTGCAAAAAGGTTGAATAAACGGCAAAAACCGGCTTCATCCCATTAGCCGCCAGCCCCGCCGCAAAGGTTACGGCATGGGGTTCAGCAATCCCCACATCAAAAAACCTTCCAGTCCCTTTAAACTCCCTGGAAAAATACTGGAGCCCCGTACCGGTTTCCATGGCGGCAGTGATGGCGCAGATAGAAGGGTCTTCCCTTGCCAATGCCACCAGTTCTTTCCCGAAAATAGTGGAATAGCTGTCGTAATGGGCAACTTCTGGATTCCCGGTAGCGATGTCAAAGCCAGATACCCCATGGAACACCTGGGGGGACTGTTCCGCATAGGGGTATCCCTTTCCTTTCACCGTCTGAACATGAATAAAGACAGGCCCAGGACGGTTTTTCACCCTTTGGAACACATCGCAAAGCTGTCTGAGGTTATGCCCATCCACTGGCCCGAAATATTCCAAGCCAAAATATTCAAATAAATTGGAATGGTAAAGCTTCTGTCGGAGGGCGCGTTTCAGCCCCGTTAAAATGTCCTTTGCCGGAGCTCCTATCAGGGGCAGGTATTTTAAAAACAATTCCACTTTGTCTTTCACCCGGAAATAGCGGGGGTTTGTACGGATTTTTGCAATATATCCTGCTAACGCGCCGACATTGCGGGAAATAGACATCCCGTTATCATTGAGAATAACCGCCAGGCGGTCGCCCTTGCGGATATTGTTCAGCGCTTCATAGATCATCCCTCCGGTAAAAGCCCCGTCCCCTACAACTGCAATCACCCAGCCGGGTTTATGCTGAAGTTGTTTTGCCCTTACTAAACCCTCTGCAACCGAAATGGACGTGCTGGAATGGCCGGCTACAAACGCATCATAGGTGCTCTCCGAATGGCGCGGGAAGCCGGAAAGCCCATCTGGAAGCCGGATAGTGGAAAATTGTTTCTGTCTGCCTGTCAGGAGTTTATGGGTATAGCTTTGATGCCCCACATCCCAGACAATCTGGTCGGTTGGACAGTCAAAAACCTTGTGCAGCGCAAGGGTCAATTCCACAGTTCCCAGGTTGGACGCAAGATGCCCCCCGTTTTTCGAGATTGTCTTAATGAGCTGGATTCGGATTTCCTCAGCAAGACTTTCCAAGGCTGGGAAGTCAAAGGATTTGATATCGCTTGGAGAAGTTATTCCCTCCAGGATGGTATCCGGCATAGATTCCGGCCCCCTAGTAAACGTTTTAGAATAGGATGAGCGAATTTGACGGAGCTTAAGGGAGTGCAGCACCATCTCCTGAACCCTCTAAGCCGCTTCAGGATGCTGCTTTTCTCATGATACCTTTACAAGCATTGCGACCAGAATTCCCAGCAAAGCGCCACCAAGCACTTCTAAAGGCGTGTGTCCCAGATATTCCTTTAACGCCTTATCGCGGAGTGCATTTTTTTCAATTTCCTCTCCTTCCTGCAATACAACATCCTTGTCCGTATCCGGTTTCCCCCAAAGGTCGGAAAAGTCAAATACAATTTTATTCAATACCTTGGCCTGTTCCCCTGCCGCACGCCGCACGCCCATCGCGTCATACATGACAACCGCGGCAAAGGCAAGCGCAAGGGCAAATTCCGGGGAATCAAAGCCCATTTTCCGGCACATCCCGATGGCCATGGAACAGACCAGGGCAGAATGGGAGCTAGGCATCCCTCCAGCTCCAAACAACCGTTCAGCCTCAAATTTTTTAGTTGAGATAAAAACCAGTATCGTTTTAATAATCTGGGCAGAACCCCATGCAATAAACGCCACATTAATAAGGTAATTGCTGACCAGTATACGAAGTGAACCCATTTTAACAACCCATTCCTTTTTTAGCCATTGCCTTCCCAAAATAGAAGCATTTTTAGAGCCTGTTTAGGATCTCAACGTGTGCGGATTAGCGAGTGGATTTTTAACGCAGTCTGGGCGGAAAATCTGCCGCTAAGACGTGCGCGGAGAGATTCTAAACAGGCTCTTAGGGAGCCGTTTTAAAACTGCCGTTTCAGCAGCATATCAGTAAGTTCAAACAGGAAACGATCCGGCAAAGGGAGGCGTTCCAGGCAAAGCAAAGCTTCCTCACTCAGCTTTTGAGACATTTTTTTCGCGGCTTCCAGCCCATATAAAGTGACATAGGTCGTTTTATGCTGTCCTTCGTCGCTCCCAATAGGTTTTCCCAGTATTTCCTGCTGTCCCGTACAATCCAGTATATCATCAATAATCTGAAAGGACAAGCCAATTTTCTCTGCATATTCTTCTGATATTTTTTTATCCTGCCCGGATGCGCCGCCCAAAATGCAGCCCATCAAGCAGGAGGCCTTTATCAAAGCACCGGTTTTCAGTGAACACATCTTCTGGTGAAGCCCAGCTTCCACCTGTTTTCCTTCAATTGCCAGATCAATAACCTGCCCGCCCAGCATCCCGTCAATCCCTGCGGCCTCCGCCAAAACAGCAGCTGCCTCCGCAACCCTTTCTGGGGAAACGCCAGACTGCAGCCCTCCTTGGAGGGCTGCAAGAAAGGCATGGGTAAGAAGACCGTCCCCGGCAAGGACGGCAGAAGCTTCTGAAAATTGTTTATGGCAGGAAGGTTTCCCCCTGCGGAAATCGTCGTTGTCCATACAGGGAAGGTCGTCATGGATCAGCGAGTAGGCGTGGATCATTTCAACAGCCGCCACAAAAGGCATAGCTTGATCCTGCGGGACGCCGAAAATACGGGCGAATTCCAACACTAAAATCGCGCGGATTCGCTTTCCGCCCCCTAAAAGGCTGTACCGCATCGCGTCGATTCCTTCCTTTTGGGGACAGTCCTGTTCCGGGAGCAGCCCATCCAGGGCTTTTTCAATTATATTTTGGTAGTTCTGTAATTGTTTAGAAAACGTAAGCGCCATACCATGCTGTTCCTTTCCTGATTTCCTATTGTACATCCATAGCTTCTCCAACATTTTTCTGCCCGATGGTTTCCATCCGCAGCCGGGCATCCTCTAACTTAGACGAACAGAAAGCGGATAGTTCCGACGCTTCCCCGTATAGTTTTAAAGCCTGGTCAAGAGTTGTTGCCTGGTCACTGAGGAGGGAGACAATCTCCTCTAACCGGGAAAGAGCTTCCTCAAATTTCATATTTTTCTTCATAACAAAGCCTCCGGTTTTTCAGCAGATATTTCTGCCTGAACCTGTGTAATTCTGCTTACTGCTTTTCCGTCTTGGAAAATCGTTGTAATCGTTTCCCCTTCTGCAAGGGACGCAGCAGACAGGCAAACCTTTTCCTGATACATTGTGACAGAATAGCCTCTGGCTAAAACGCGCATTGGATTCAGGGCAGAAAGCTTTCCCGCTGTAACAGCCAGACGATTCAGCCTCGGTTCTAAAAATGCGGAACCTGCCGATGCAGCCTTTTCACGCAAAAGGGAAAGCTGCTCCTGTTTATATCCCAAAAGATGGTTCATCTGTTCTTTTAATGTTTGGGAAATTTGTCCCATCCGAGTATCCGCCTGTAAAATTCTCTGCGTCATTGAATATTCAGCCGTATCCTGCAAATTTTGGACTGATTGCCGCAAACGTGCCCCATCCGGCACAGCCAATTCTGCGGCGGCGGAAGGGGTTGGCGCGCGGAGGTCTGCAACAAAATCGGCAATGGTAAAATCGGTTTCATGCCCAACAGCGCTGATAATGGGGGTTTTAGCAGAAAAGATTTCCCTGGCGAGGCGTTCGTCATTAAAAGGCCAAAGGTCTTCCAAAGAGCCGCCCCCTCTGGCAATAATGATTAAATCGCACAGCCCCTCCCGGTCAGCCTGGGAGAGCGCAGAACATATTTCCCCTGCCGCTGAAGCCCCCTGAACCGATACCGGATATAAGCGGAGCTGGACGCAGGGATAACGCCTTCCGATTACATTACAAATATCTTGAATCACCGCCCCTGTAGGGGAGGTAATCACCCCAATGGTTTCCGGGAAAGGCGGCAGTGTTTTTTTTGCGGAGGGTTCAAACAGCCCCTCGCCTGCCAAACGGTTTTTAAGCTGTTCAAATGCCAAATGCAGCGCCCCTACCCCATCTGGCTGCATCTCCCAAACATAAAGCTGGTAAGCGCCGTCCCGCTCATAAAGGGAAATCTGCCCCCTTACAATTATGCGCATACCATCCTGGGGCTGGAAAGGAAGCCGTTCCCGGTAACTGCGGAAAAAAGCGGCTTTTATAGCAGAGGAATCGTCTTTTAAAGTAAAATACGCATGACCGGAACGATAGTGGTCGGAATAATTAGATATTTCCCCGCGGATTAGCACATCTTTCAAACGGGCGTCCCCATCCAAAAGGCTTTTAACATACCGGTTGGCCTGGGACACCGTAAGGATTAAATTCTGGTTTTCTCTCATGCCAAATCCTCCCCTGCCTGCAAAGCAGCCAGCACAGCAATCCCGCAGGCATTATCTGACGAATAGGAGGCCGGCACAAAAACCCCTCCATATTTTCCCCCAAGGTTTTTCTGAATCTGAAAGTTGCTCATTACGCCTCCCGCATATAAAAGGGGCAGATTTCCATATTCTTTCAATGCAGCGGCGGTCATCGCGTCAATTGCAGCTTCAATAGAAGCAATACAGTATTCTGCAACTTCTTCCGGGGGCGTACCGGTATCTATCAGCCTGCGGCACTGGTTTTCTATGCCGGATAAACAGCAGTCTGCCCCCTTCATGGTTGGGGAAACGGTAATTTTCTTTCCGCATTTCTGGGACAGGCGATCCAGTTCCGGCCCAGCGGGAAATCCAAGGTTCAGCATAACTCCAACGCGGTCTATAGCCTGTCCTGCTTTCAAGTCCAGCGAACCAGCTGCTTTCGTGATAGAAAAGGGAGCCGCTGCCTCTTTGCCCGGTTCAACCAAAAGACATTCCGTAGTTCCGCCTGAAACATGGAAAGCAAGGAAAGGGCTTTTCCTCCAGGAAAGTTTCCCTGCGGCAAACAGGGCAGCCGCAATATGGCCAGCCTGATGGGAAAAACGATAAAGAGGAACATTCGCGCTTTCTGCGGCAGTGGCAGCGGCAAGCTTTCCGACCAAAAAGCAGGGCATATATGAGCCTTCCTGATCCCTTGGCGCTACTGAAACCCCTACCCCGGAAAGGGTGGGGCGGCCCGCTTCCTCCATTGCCCTAGAAATAAAGGCAGGAAGGTTTTTCACATGGGAAAAAACCGCGTCGCTCTGCTTCAAGCCAATATTTCCCGCTTTCACGGGAAGCAGTCCCCGGGAACTTGCCATACGGTTTTGGGAGGGAATGAATACAGCAGCAGAGGTTGTATAATTACTGGTATCAATCCCCAGATAACCGCCCATTTTATCCCTCCGCTCCAACCTTTTGGGAAGATTCCAGCGCACGGGCAACGCCGCCTAAAACCCCATTAATATAAGCGGCATCTGCATCGGTGGCATATTTTTTCGATATTTCCACAGCCTCATTGATAGCAACGCTGGCAGGGACATCCTGGATATAGAGCATTTCCCCCAAGGCAGTGCGCAGAACCGCCAAGGAAACTTTTGCAATGCGTTTGCGTTTCCATTTAGTGGAAAATTCATCTATTTTTCCATCAATTATGTCGATATGTTTTATAATCTCCTTGGACAGCTTCCGGGCGTATTCATCCACCTCAAGTTCCCGTCCCATTTCCGCGTTGATGATAATGTCTTCAATCTCGCTCTGGTGGAATTCCCACTCAAAAATAATCATAAACGCCTGTTCCCTGGCTTCCCGTCTGGTCATATCCGCTCAAAACCTCCCTATCGAATTGTAAAGGTACGTTTTCTCCCGTGGGTTTAAATTCTTCCTATACCGTTTCTTCAAAGAAAATATCCTCTATATGGATATTTACTTTTGCAACAGAGATTCCCGTCATTGTCTGGACATCGTCTTTGACTGCCTGCTGGACTTTTTCGCTGACAGTACGGATATTAGAGCCATACCGGACAATCAGGTACAAATCTAAAACTGCCTCGTCCTCCGACATTTCAATACGGATGGGCCGATCAAATTTCTGGAAAAGTTTCTTTTTTTCCTTTTTTCCGGCCTGGTTCACGCCAGCCTTTCCGCTTTTAAGCGCTGCAACTCCTTCAATACTGGTAGCGGCCTTGGTAGCGATGGTAGCAAGAACTTCTTCTGAAATGCGAAGTGTTCCAGCGGCGGGGCCCTGGAGCTGTTTGACCTGTTCTTTTTCCATATTTGACCCTCCTTAAAATGGGCGTGCTGCTCCTCTTTTCCAGCATTGGCAGAAAAAAGGGAAAAAATCAAAAATATACATGCAGCGCAGTATAAACTTCATCCCCTTATACAGAAAAAAACATTCTGCCCGCCCAAAACAGGCGGATGATACTGCATTTTAAACCATAAGGTTATTATACCATAAAAAAACATGACCGCAAGAGCTTCTCATGAGTTTTAAAGGAAAATCGGGACATTTACAGCGTCTTTAAAACAAAAATCGGCCATAAACAGAAGTTTTATGACCGATTCTTATCAATTAGTCCTGTTTTAATATGCAAGGGGTTTTCCCATTATTTCACATCAACGATTGAGATATTTTCCACAGGGACGCTTGTTTCTTTCAAAATAATATCTTTGATTTGGGCAACTTCGTTGTCAAGGAGTTCATCTGCGCGGACGACAACGCTGGCCCTGTCTTCATCAAGATACACCATACATTCAGAAAACCCCTTTGCCTTAATTAAATTTTCCACCTTTCCTTCCGCTTCAATTGCAGAGGCAATCGCCGCAGCCTGGACTGCCAAGTCTGCTTTTGCCTCGCTGTCAACTTCAACGTTGGACATAATCACCTGGAGGGTTTCGACGGCTTCATCCCTTGTTTTCTGACGGGTGAGCTTTGCTTCCGAAAAATAGATATCGCCGTTTACGCTGTCCCCGCCGTCGATATTCTGGCTGTCTACATACTGGGAGTCCCCATATTTTTTCACAGCATCGTCAGACCCGGAAGCAGCGGCGTCTGTCTGTGTAACGTTAGCGGCGGCAAAGTCCTCCCCCTCGTCAACAATCCTCCAGTTCATGTACACAGCAATTCCCAGCGCCATCACCAGGCAGCAAAGGATAATTTGTTTTTTCCCTAAAATCAAGCTTCTGTTCATAGTAGAAATGCCTCCTTAATTGATTAGATAATAACTTTGGCTGGGCGTTATTTTGGGGCAGAAGGTTTTGCTTTCGCCACATAGACCCGGTTGGCGGAGATATGCAGGACCGTTTTAACGGCTTCCGTCACCGCCTCGCAGACTGACGGCTGTCCGGCCCCTTCGCAAATGACGATCACCCCTTTCACCTGCGGTTCCGATCGGGAGACCAAAAGGGCCTGGCGCTTCCCATTCTGGTTTTCCACCAGAAGGTAGCTTTGTTCTCCTGACCGGCTGGTCTGGATGGACTGAAGCCCCCCGCCGTTTTCCCCATAGGAACTTCGGTTGTCGTTTGTCTCCCGTTCTTCTGTGGCATAAACGTTTTCCCCTGTGTCCTCCATGGTAATGAGCACCTGAACTTTCCCCACCCCGTCCATCTGTTCCAAAGCTTCCAGCAGCCTTTTTTCCAGCTTTTGGGCATATTCGTCCGCGGATACGGAATAGGGCTCTGCTGGCGCGTCCGATTTTTGGGGTTCGCTTCCCAGGCGACATTCCGACAGGCCAATTAAAAGCATCCCGGAAATCCCCAAAAGCAGAACCAGGCGGGTAAATTGCGGGCTTTTCCCGTCCTTAGTACCTTTGGCAGCCTCACTGCCCGAACCGAACAGACGGGAAAACCAGGCTTTTATAAATTGGATCATGGCGTTCCCCCTCCGTTTTCTGCTGCCAGTTCCACATTGGCGCCTGTTTTGGCTTTTATAATCCCGATAATTTCAGAATTATCGGGAAGCCCGTCGGGAGAACCCTCCCCGGAGCCCGGCGGCAGCAAAACCCGGATACAGTTAATAGATATGCCGCCATCCTTGTCAACATGAACGTCTACATTCACTTTTTTAAAATTTATTCCTTCCTCCTCCAGACACCGGGCAACTTCCTGTTCAATAGAAGCAGCAACGGAATTTTCCACCTGGCTTGTTACAACGTCAACTACTCCCTGTGCCGAAAAAGCCGCATCCGCCTGGAGTTCTGGCAGGACGTGCAGGAAGCTTCCCAGTTGTCGCAGGGGAAGGATCATGCAGCAAAGGAAAAAGACCCGGATAGCAAAGCGGCACACCTTCCCCAAAGAGGACTCCGGCGCAAGCAGGGAAAGCAGGGAGCCGGCCGCAGCCGCGCAGCAAAGGGAAAAGGCCCAGTTTTTCAATTCATCCATATTTTTTAAAACCCCATCCCTGTCATTAGTAAAATGGTGGTGGAAACCAGAATCAGGAGCATATACAGGCAAAGCACTGCCATTAAAATCCCCATCAGCGAAGCCCCGGCTTTCAAAAGCGGGGCGGCTTCTTTCACTGAAAGCATCTCCCCTGCCGCAGCCCCGATACTAAGTGCAATATACCAGACCGCTGTTCGGAAAAAAACCGGAAGGAAAATACAGGCAGCCGCAGCAATCCCATACACACCAACGGCAGATTTAACCACCCGCATACATCCGCTTGCAGTAGAAATCGCATCGGACAAGGCCCCGCCTACAACGGGGATTAAACTGCTGACCAGCATCTTAGAGGTTTTCAGCGTCAAAGCGTCCATGCCGGAAGACACAGCGTTCTGCATTGTCAAAAGCGCCACAAACCCAGCCAGCAAAAAGCTTAGAATCCAGCAGACAAATTTTTTCAGCGCGTCCAGCAAAGGCTGGAGTTTTATTTGGGGAGAAAGGGCAGCTGCAATATTCAGCGCCAGATATACGCCGGCCAAAGGAACCAGATAGTTGGACACCACCGCAGAAACGATCTGGGCGGCGGAAAATAAAAACAGGTAATAAACGGAACCGGTTGCAGGAAGGCCGCAGGCAGTGACAACCGAAGCATATACAGGTACAAATGTCACCATAAACCGGGAGCAGCCCTGAACCGTTTCCACACAGCTTTTGATACAATCCATGGCAGGCAGAACCGCTGAAGCCGCCAAGAACAGGGTGACAGCCGCGCCAAAAACCGGGCGCAGTTCCCCGCCTGTGAAGGTTTCCCTGGTACAGTCCAAAAGGGCACACAGCAGCAACGCTCCCAAAATCCCGCCTAATGCTTGAAAAGGTTTTTTGGCCTGTTGTTTCAGAAGGTTTCCAGCCATCTGTATAGCTTTGCGGGGGGATTTCAGAAAATTAAAAGGTGAAAATCCGTCAATTCCGGCTTCTTCGAGAAGGTTTTTTGTTTCGTCCGGGAGGCTGTCTGGAAGTTCATCTGCCCCGGCAGCGTCGGCGACCTGTGAAAAAAACTCCTGTTGGGATTCTGAAAACCCGTCCTCCTCTGCGGAAACCCGCAAAGGGAAAATCAAAATAAGCAGGAGTGAAACCGCCAGGCAGAGCCAGCAGCGGACAATCCGCGGTTTTCCCATCTGCAACACTCCTTTTATGTACGCATTAACACTAAAACCAATTCCAGAACCTGCTCAAATAACGGCAGGCTGATTAAAAGGATTGCTGTTTTTCCTGCTGTTTCAACTCTGGAAGCAATCGCATTTTCCCCTGCATCCCTGCACAAATCACAGGCGATCTGGGTCAGGAAACAGATTCCCACAGCCTTTAAAAGAACTGCGGCACTTTCCGAAAGGGTTGGCGACTGGTTTAAAAGCTCGCGGATCCGCTGGGCAGCAGGCAAAATCCAGCCTGCCATCATTGTAAAAATCAAAATCGTAGCGGCTAAGGCAGTTAAAAGGGCAAATTCCGGTTTATACTGCCGCAGGAGCACTGACAACATGGCCGCAATCAAGCCAACGCCAATTACGGCTGTCAATGAAATTTCGCCGCTCATAGCCCAAACACCGTCTTGATGGTTTCAAACATATTGCTGATTTCCGTTACCATCATCATTAAAACGACAATTAAACCTGCCAATGTGGTCATCATAGCCTGCTCTGGGCGTTCTGACCGAACCAGGAGCTGGTTCAGGATAGCCACAATAATACCAATCGTAGCAATTTTAAAGATCAGGTCAACCTCCATTTTTCACCCCCGCTTTCCAACCATACGGTTTAACTAAGCCAGAAGCACTGCTACAAGCAGCCCGGTAAGCACGCCCAGCCCATTATAAAGCCGCGCGTGGCTTTTCAGCTTTTCTTTGGCTGCTCCAATCTGCAAATGAATCTGTTCCTCCCATTGGAGCAATGCTTCCTCCTGCTGCCGGATTCCATCCCGCCCTAAAATCTCCCCTGCCTGTTCAAACAAGGCTTTGTCCTCAGCGGGAAGGTCGGGAAGTCCGCGGGCAGCGGTTTGCCAGGCTTCTGGGAAAGGGACTCCCTTTTCAGACAATTCCAGGCATTTCCGAATTAACGGGAAATCCCCGCCTGTCCGATGTTCAGCCATCTGCAAAACCCGCAGGGAGGGAGCTTTTGAAGAAGATAACGTCAACCGGATTTGTCTCATAGCGGCAAGGCCCTGTTCCAGACGTTTCACCCTGCGGGTCAGGCGGTTTGTCAAGCCAAAGCCCGCAAACGAAAAACAAAGGACAATGAAAACCAACCCTAAACCCTTTACCATTCCATCCGCTCCTTTACCGAAACGATTTCAAAAGCATCTCCTGGATGGCGGCCAAGCATGACAATATGGGAAAACGCCCCTGTCTGCAAAAGTTCCTTTACCCCTTCCCTATTGCCCAGCTCGTCCAAATTGGACGCATGGATTGCCGCCGCCATACGGACGCCCCGGCAGACGCTTTGCCGGACAGCTTCAATTTCCTCATACCCTCCCAATTCATCACAAAAAACAAAATCCGGGGAAAGGGTACGCACAGCAATTTCTATTCCCTCTGCTTTTGGGAAGCCGTCCAGGACATCGCAGCAAACACCTAGGTCGTTTTGAGGGGTGCCGTCTACGGTTGCCCCAAGTTCACCCCGCTCGTCCACAACTGCCACGCGGTAATATGTTCCGGTACAGCCTCCGGCAAGCTGGCGGGCCAGATCCCTTAAAAGGGTAGTTTTCCCTGTACCCGGTGCGCCTGCCAAAAGCAGCCCGCCGGATATTTCCCCTGTCAACAGGCGGCTGGCAAGACGATCCGCTGCCCCTTTGCGCTGCCTTGCAATTCGGATACAAATAGAGGAAATATCCCGTATTCCTGCGGATTCTCCGTTTTCCCAGATGCAGCTACCGCAGATTCCCGCCCGGTGTCCGCCACGTAAAGTGACAAAGCCTTGGCGGACATCCTGCTGGTGGGTATGGATAGAATAATCACATAAAGCATAAAAGCAGCTTTCCAGTTGGGTTTGGGTTAATCTTGGAAGACGCGGAACCTCTTTGGGGTATATATCGCCGGATTCCCCTAGGAAAAAGTGCCCCTGTATCATATGGAAATGGATGGGCTTTCCAGAACGCAGACGGATTTCCAGAACCGTTTTCCCGATCTCTGCCGGAACACGGGATAAAAGCGATTTGGCTTGTCCGGGGAGCGCAGAAACAGCTTGGAAAAACGGCCTTGCATCTTCGGATATGTGGAGAGTTTCAGATTCAGATGGGCTTACCCATGTTGTTGTCCCGTTCATAAACATCCTCCTCTATGGGGAAATATGGGTTTGATAAAGCAACGTGGCGGGAGTAACCTAAGATGAGTACAAGCTAAGGCGGATTAAAAAGGTTTCGGGTCCAGGGGGCTTTCCTGAAAAGCCCCCTGGTCGCCCTCCGCAGAGGGCGAAATACCCCAGCTCGCTGAAAGGAAGCATAAACCTAAAATTTTGTGGGAATAATCCCGCCATTTTCTTTCGTGGGGGGCAACAGGCGGCAAGTTTGAACCATCCTCCGTGGGGGCGTATGTGGCGGGATTTTTTGCTGAAAGTTTTCTCTTGCAGCCAGCGGAACAGCCAACGGCTGCTGAGATGGCGTCCCTAGAAGGGAAAACCTTAAATTAACGTGAGCCCGACGAATTTTTATGCTTTTCGGTCTTAGGTACGCCATCATGGCAAACCGTTGGTTTGCTGGATGGCTGCAAGAGAAAACTTTCAGCTTCGTCCAAC
>CAOJXI010000033.1 GCA_948465665.1 uncultured Clostridia bacterium
GTATTTCGCGCCTGCGGGCGCGACCAGGGGGCTTTTGAGGAAAGCCCCCTGGACCTGAAACCTTTTTAATCCGCCTTAGCCTATACTCGTCTTAGCTCTCTCCCGCAAATATGCTTTATGGATCTCACAGATTAAGAAAGGAACAAGGAAAGCATCATGAAAATACTGGGAATAGAAAGTTCCTGTGATGAAACCGCAGCTTCCATTGTAGAAGACGGGGTAAAAATTTTATCATCCTCGGTAAATTCCCAAATTAAGGAACATCAAAAATTTGGGGGCGTTGTGCCGGAAATCGCATCCCGGCGGCATACGGAAAATATCATCCCTGTTGTCCAGGAAGCCCTTGCACAAGCCGGGCTTGCTTTAAAGGATGTAGACGGGATAGCGGTTACTGCCGCGCCGGGGCTGATTGGGGCTTTGCTGGTAGGGGTCAACTTTGCCAAAGGGCTGTGCCTTGCCACTGGAAAGCCGTTGATCCCAGTCCACCATATCCGGGGGCATATTGCAGCAAATTACCTGGCACACTCGGAATTGAAACCGCCGTACCTGTGCCTGGTAGTATCGGGAGGGCACAGCCATCTGGTGGAAGTGCTGGATTATACCCGGTTCCATGTAGTTGGTCGGACGCGGGACGATGCTGCCGGGGAAGCTTTTGACAAAGCGGCACGGGCTATGGGATTTCCCTATCCCGGCGGGGTAATATTGGACAGGGAAGCCCAAAAAGGGAATCCAAACGCTTACCGCCTGCCTAAACCTAAAGTAGACGGCTCCCCATATGATTTCAGTTTTTCCGGGCTGAAAACCGCGGTGGTCAACCTGGTTCACAATGCCAAACAAAAGGGCGAGGAACTAAATGTACAGGACTTAGCTGCAAGTTTCCAGAACACGGTTGCACAAATTTTAACGGAGCGGCTGCTGCTGGCGGCCTACGACTTACATTATAATGTACTTGCCGTTGCGGGAGGGGTCAGCGCCAACTCCGGTTTAAGGGCAATGCTGTCCCAAAGATACCGGCAGGAAAAACTACAGTTGTATTTCCCGCCGTTGTCCCTCTGTGGAGATAATGCCGCCATGATAGCTTCCCAAGGGTATTTTGAATACCAGTCGGGGGTACGGGCTGGGATGGATTTAAACGCAAGCCCCAGTATGCCCATTGATGACTGCCAGTGGTAAACAAAAGCGATAAGAGGGGGAATAAGGACAAATGAAAATATATGTTGCCCGCCATGGTGAAACTGCTTATAATGCAGAAGAAAAAGTCTGTGGTATAACTGACATCCCACTTACTGAAAAGGGGATGGAGCAGGCGGAAAACCTTGCAGAACAGGTAGCCAAATATCCAAAGATTTCATTAATGGTCGTTTCCCCGCTTCTGCGGGCGCAGCAGACCGCCGGGGCAGTCCTGCGCCGCTGCCCTATGGAAAGGCGTACTGACAGCCGCCTTCGGGAACAGGATTATGGATACTTTGAAGGACGCGGGAGGATGGAACCTGATTTCCGCGCCGCGCGCCGGGAATTTGCCAAGCCCTTCCCGCAAGGGGAATCGCTGTTTCAAATGGCGCAGAGGATATATAATTTTCTGGACGGGCTGATTACAGAAATGCCCGCCGAGGAAATCCTCTTGGTTGCCCATGGGTCAGTAGCCAGAGTAATACGCTCTTATTTCATCCCGTTAAGCAACGAAGAATACATGGAATTCTATCAAAAGAACTGTGCTTTAGAGATGTATGAGGTGAATAATTTAAAATAAAATGCAGGATGCGCCGGAAAAATCCGGCGCATCCTGTTTATTTGGGTGAAACCTCCAAAGCCTAGGCTTCTGTAAAGGATGGTTCCTGAATCAATGCGGCTTTCAGGGCGGGGATGTCGGGATCGCCGGGGGCAATCAGTTCATATTGTTCCAGGACGGAACGGGCGCTTTCCAGATTGCCGTTCAAGATAAGCCCTTCAATAACTTCCTTAATCTTAACCGCAAGCTGTTCCTGTTCTTTTTTCCGTTGGTATTCAGGATCATTTTCCTGGACTTCCTGAACCATCAATTTGACTGCTTCCGCCATTTCAGGGCAGGTCTTTGCAGCGGAACGAAGATATTTCACGCATTGCAGGTGGTTCCCATTCCTTTCCTCATCCAGTGCCAGTCCAGCCCAATAACCGAACCGGTGGGGAGAAGGAAGGGCAAGGAGCTTTTCCTCATCCGGTACAAGAAGGTCAGGATGGTAAAGGTGGGAGACATACCAGGAAAATTCCTCCATCATACGGTGCATGAGGGGAAGCTTTTGATCTTCCGGGCAATTGGCAAAGGCTCTGAATTGCAGTTCTGCCATCCAGCCGCGGAACAAAACCTCATTGACAACAGGCATAGGTTCCCATGAAAGAAGCATTTCCGTCAGTTCAGGGGCAGGAGTAAAGATAGAAATAGCGTTTCCTGCATCGCTGAGGGATTCCCTGCCGACAGCGGCAAGCAAAGCGGAAGGATCGCGGTGGTAACGGAGAGCACAGCACAACAGCAGGGCTTGGTAAGGCCGCATATATTCCCTGTCCTGCTGCAAGTTTTCGTTGAGTTCCTTCCAGTCCGCGTCCGGGGACAAGAGACGGAACAGATTGGGAAGTTCGCCGGTTAGTTCCTGGGTATCGGACAGGGCTTTTTCCGGCTGGCCCTCTGTCCAAAAGGCTTTGCAGAGCAGCCGGATCAGGCCGTTTTTGTAGGGGGTTAAATCAATGTTTTCTGTATTTTGCTCCCTGATCCAGTCATCCAGCCTGCACACCAGGTCGAAGCGGTTGAGCTTTTCTGCACAGGCAAGGGCAAGCGTTAGATCATCTGGTAGGTTTATGTATTCTGTGGCAGTAAAATCGATTTCTATAAGCTTTTCAAAGGCTTCAAATGGCTTATTCATGTAATCATAACACATAGCACATCTTTCTAATGCACTGTTTAAAAAACTTTTAGATATCCGTTCACTGTTTACAAGCATATTGTCATTCTCTAATATGCCGCCTTTTTGATATTCATAGTATAGATAGATATACCGTTCATAAGCCTCAGCTGCTTTATCAAATTTTTCCAATGTGGCATAAGACCCGCCTGTATTTAATGCAATCTCTATTTCACCGACATGATCAAAGCCAACGGTCATTCTTTGATATTCCTCATATAAGGTTATAGCCTCCTCATACTTTTGTTCAACTACCAATACACGGGATAATCTCCAATATATATCGGACATATAATAATCATTTGGCTTTCTCAGCAGAATCTCCCGGCCATGTTCCAACAAATCCAGCCTTTTTTCATGCGGACAAGTGGCTGCATAATGTGATATGAGCCGCAGATCATTCGGCCTTTCTTCCAACTCGGATTCCAGTAATTTATTATTCCTATCTTTTTTCTGCTGTGCTTCCTCCGATGTTTCATACAAATACCCATCATGCCAAAGAAATGTTTCTTTAAAATAGTACATAGGTAAATATGCTTCAGGGATTTCATGAATTTTTCCTTTAAAGCGTGTTCCCTTGCCATTCAAAAAAAGGCGGTTCGTCCAAACACGTGACACAACAGATTCCTGTTCATCTAGTGGGCTGTGATAAATCAACATTCCAGTGCGGTATTTTTCGGCACTTCTTTTATTGTTTAAAAATTTGATCAGTTCCTCCGGCTCTTTTAAAACATCATCTGCATCCACAAATAAGAACCATTTTCCCTTAGATTTGTCCAGCCCGTAATTCCGAGCTGCCGAAAAATCGTTGATCCATTCAAAGTCATATATTTGATCTGTATATTCCCTTGCAATATCCTTGGTGGAATCTTCTGAGCCGGTATCCACAATGATAAGCTCGCAAGCCACCTGTTCCATTAAAGGCTGAAGGGAATCTAAACATCTTTTCAGCTTTTTTTCTTCATTTTTAACGATCATACCAATAGAAAGGACTGGTCTGCTGTCTTTCACCTTAGCTTTCATTCCAAAACCTCCCAATACCATAATAAAAGGAGGGGTGCGGTTTAACGCACCCCTCCTCCCACGTTCTAGGACAAAATAAACAAACAGTATATTACTGGAGCAACTGGAGAACGCTCTGTGGCTGCTGGTTGGCCTGTGCCAGCATTGCCTGGGCGGACTGCACCAGAACATTCATCTTGGTATAGTTCATCATCTCTTTTGCCATATCAGTATCACGGATACGGCTGTTGGCTGCGCTCAGGTTCTCAACAGAAACATCCAGGTTATTGATGGTATGCTCCAGACGGTTCTGAAGTGCGCCCATGTCAGCGCGGGCAGTAGAAACTGTGTTAATGGCAGTTCTGATTGTATCAATAGCAGCTTTAGCAGAATCCAACGTGGAGATATCCAGTTTATCCAAACCTAAACCCTTTGTACTCATATCCTCAATCGCAACAGACATCTGATTAAAGTCGTCAGCGGTATCACCAATCTGAAGGGTTAATCCACCATTACCGCCGGGCAGACTGATACTAGCTGCTGTGCGATCTTCAAATTTACTTGCTGTAGCACTGTTATCATTAGAAGTCAAGGTCATCTTATTGCCGTCAATCGTAACGTTATACATCGCGCCCCCACCAGAGAACGTCAATTCGTTATTAATAGCAGTTTTGAGTTTATCCAGTACTTCAGCAGCCTGGCTGTCTAAAATACCGCCCGCTATATTAAACGAACTCAAATCAACCGCAACTGCATCAGGATTGTTAGTGCGGGCGCCATCGGTAAACTCAAAAGTCTTATCACCAATAACAATACTGTCGCCTGCTTTCAACTTGGTTACATCCAGTTCAAAAGATGTGCTTGCACCTGCTGTAGATGCTTCACTATAGAACTGCTTCATAACGCTGGCTTCGGTCTGCATATTGCATTTTGGAGCGCTGGATGCAGTACTGCTGGCAATTGCCTTCTGATCATCTATATAATTAGATAGTGACTGGAAAGTTAAAGTGCCAACGGAACCATTTACGCCGCCATTACCAGTACTCCAAGTCGCAGAAACTGTACCCCCTGCGCCGGTACCCATATCCCCGGTAATTTTTACCATAGCCTGGGCCAATTTATCCTTATCAGCAAAATCAGCTTCAGTCTTTAAAATATTGGTCAAGTCAATAACGCCAGTGTTACCACTGGCAGTAGCAGTATTGCTGGCATCAAGCTTGAAAATATATGTGTTTTCACCAACAATCAGCTTGTCGCCGTCCTTAAGCTTAGAGAAATCAATATCAACTGTAGCTTGTGCCTGATGGCTAGAACCGATTCCTGCGCCTGCCGTTGTCTTCTGAGCCTGCCAGTTTACAGTACCAGTTAGTTCGGTTGTAGCGCTTCCTCCGGTTTTCTCCAGTTTTACACCATAATCCGGCGTAATGATTTCTCCGCTCTTATCGCCCATGTAGTCAACCTGGGTAAATGTGAGTTCATTAGCGTTAGCCGACATCTCATACCAATGACCATCAACCTTGACATATTTGTTATTCGCATTACCACCTGTGGTATCATAAGTTGTCCCTAGTGAATCCCAGGTTGCTGTTGTATCTTTGCCACCAGCATCTGGGGTAGCAGCTCCTCCAACATATGTAGCTGCTGTAGTACCTGCATCAAGTCCACAATTTACAAATTTTCCAGCTAAACTAGCTGCATCTGTAGGGGCTGCACCACCCTGAACTGTATACTCAAGCTTTGTATCGCCAATTGTCAATGTAAACTTATCACCGGTTGTAGCGCCACTTGCAGCCATATCGTCCAAACTAATACTAAACTTTGCATTAGTCTGCTGTGTAGCAGCCGCAGGACGATTAGTAACATAAGTAGCTTTGAAGGCTTCAGATGCACCGCCACCCCGGTAAGGATTAGTGGTAATATTTTGGATAGGGCCATTAGCATCAACGCCGCCCAAGGAGCCATCCAGAAGTTTGGTTCCGTTAAAGTTAGCGGATTGAGAGATACGGTCAATCTCTTCCAGAAGTGCATCAACTTCAGATTGCAGAGCATCACGTTCTGTCTGGGTATATGTTCCGTTGGCGGACTTTGTAGCCAGTTCAACCATACGGTTCAGCATAGAGTGAACTTCGTTCAGGTTTCCTTCTGCGGTCTGGATCAGGCTGATGCCGTCCTGCGCATTGGAAGAAGCAGTCTCCAAGCCTGTGATCTGAGCTTTCATCTTTTCACTGATAGCCAACCCGGCAGCGTCATCGCCTGCGCGGTTGATTCTGAAACCAGACGAAAGTTTTTCCAAAGACTTAGAAACTGCGCTGTTGTTCATGCCCAACTGACGATAAGCGTTGAGCGCCATTGTATTAGTCCTTACGACCATTCCCATGATAATACCTCCATGTGGCCTTGTTTCCCTGAATTATAAGCGTCCTGCTCTCTTCATAAGGGAAAAGGCTTTCTAAAATAAAATATTTATTCAAACATTGCTGACCCGCCGCGCGCTGGCGGTAGGCAGTGCTGAAACCATAATTTTATGCTGGGGACTTTTTGCTGGTGGTAATTTTGGAAAGCTTCTCATGCTGGACGCTTTCAGGCGGGTACAGTTCTCCACGGGCTATCTTGACATCCCGCGGCGCGTCAATAGCAAGTTTGAACTTATGCCCTCCCTTGTCGCTCTCTACAAAGGTGATATAGATATTGTCACCTATGACAATGCTTTCCCCTAGGTTCCTTCCTAATAACAACACGGCCTCCTGCCTCCTTTTTGCATTTACAATAAATTTGCAATAAAGTATACTTTATTGTAAATTGAATTTTTTCAAGAAATTTTAGAAAAGGGGTTGCAATGTCATTTAAGATGTGGTAATATAATACTGACAGACAGGAAAAAACAGCTTACAAAAAAGTATGCTTTTTTGTAAGCTGTTTACTTTTGTGGAAATCAAAAAATCCGCATAACAATGCGGAAAACAGAACATAAAAAGAAGAGCCGGATACAGAAAAAACTCTGTATCCGGCTCTCTTTTTAAGCTTTTTGGGGGAAAGTTGCAGATTTACAAGAAATCCCCTTTCTAAAAGCGGATATTTAAAGGTTATAATCCCTTTATGACAACAGCATCCTGTCATTTGCCAGCTCGCTGCCACTGATCTGGGAAAATTTCTCCAATAATGTTTCTACTGTAAGATGCTTTTTCTCCTCACCCGCAATATCCAAAATAATATGCCCGTCCTGCATCATAACAAGCCTGTTCCCGTGTACAATCGCATCCTTCATATTGTGCGTTACCATCATAGCAGTTAAATGGTTGTCGGCTATGATTTTTTCCGACAGCTCTAAAACCTTTGCGGCTGTCTGCGGATCCAGTGCAGCAGTATGTTCATCTAATAAAAGGATACGGGGTTTTTGCAATGTAGCCATCAACAAAGTAAGCGCCTGCCTCTGCCCACCCGACAAAAGGCCCACTTTATTGGTCATACGGTCTTCCAGCCCCAGCCCCAAGGTTTTCAAAAGCTCATGGTAACGCTCCCGCTCCTTATTGGTAACGCCCCATCTCAGGGTGCGTTTTTCCCCGCGCCGCAGGGCAAGGGCTAGATTTTCTTCAATATTCATATTGGCAGCAGTCCCCATCATGGGGTCTTGGAAAACCCTCCCGATTAGCTTCGCCCGTTTAAATTCCGGCAGCCGGGTTACATCCTGCCCGTCGATCTGGATGGTCCCTTGATCTACAGGGAACATTCCAGCTAAACAGTTAAGCATGGTAGATTTCCCTGCCCCATTTCCGCCGATTACCTGAACAAAATCCCCTTCCTGTAGGTGGATGTCCAATCCAGTCAAGGCTTTTTTCTCATTTATCGTTCCAGCGTTAAAGGTTTTATAAACCTGATTGATATCCAGCATAAAAAGTTACCTCCCTGTGGTATTTTTGGAATGGAAAAGCCCTGCAACAGCCGGTTTAATCATAGGCATGGAAAGGCAGATAGCCACTGTAACGGCAGTAAAGAGCTTTAAGTCATTTGCATCCATACCGGCTTTCAAAACCAGAGCAATAATAATCCGGTAAATAATTGCCCCCAGGCTGACAGACACCAAAGTTCTTTTAAAGGTACGTGTGCCGAACAGCACCTCGCCAATAATCAGGGACGCCAAACCAATGACAATTGAACCAGTACCCATCTGGACATCTGCAAAAGATTGATATTGGGCAATCAAAGCCCCTGACAAGGCAACCAGGCCATTAGAAATCACAAGTCCTAATATAATCATATTGGACGTATTAATTCCCTGGGCGCGCGCCATATTTTGGTTGTTGCCGGTAGCGCGGATAGCGGAACCAATTTCCGTACCAAAAAACCAATACAGGATAACGGCAACTGCAACCACAATAATCACCCCAACAATCAGGCTTGGGAACGAACCAAATAATCCCATATCCTGTAAGGGGGAATAGACTGTCTTCACGCGAAGCAAAGGGATATTGGATTTCCCCATAACCCGCAAGTTAATAGAATATAACGCAATCATAGTAAGAATACCGGAAAGCAGGGCGGGAATTTTTAATTTTGTATGGAGCAGACCTGTACAAAGGCCACCTAAAAGCCCGGCGGCTAAAGCTACCGCAGTAGCAATCCAGGGATTCATACCGCCGCTGATGAAACGGGCAGCAACAGCCCCGCCTAAGGCAATCGTTCCTTCAACCGTCAAATCTGCCACATCGAGAACGCGGTAAGTAATATAAACGCCCAGCGACATAATTGCCCATAACAGTCCAAGGGCAACAGCGCCTAAAATAATATCCAGCATGAAACAATACTCTCCCTCTTTAAAAATGGATTTGAAAGCTTTGGTTTATGGGTTTCAAAACTAATTTTGGGGAAACAATTTATCCCGTTTTCTATAAAGCAAAGGCTGTCCCGTTAAAAACAGGACAGCTTATTTGCAGAATAGTCAAGCTGCGGGGGAACAAACTAAAACAATATAAATTCTATTATGTAATAAACCTGTTTAAGAAGCAGCAGGGGTAATCACATATTGTTTTAAATCGTCGGGGATAGTAACGCCAATTGCTTCCGCTACTGGGCCATTGATACAGAAATCGTAATCTGTGGAAGATTCAACGGGCATATCTGCAATAGCAGCGCCTTCCTCTAAAATCCGCAGCGCCATAAGGCCCGCCTGATGGCCAATATTATAATAATTAATCCCCAAAGTAGCTAATCCGCCGTTATCAACCATATTGGATTCACCGCAAATAACAGGGATTTTGCTTTCTGTTGTAATAGCGCTTACAATTGGCATGGAGGAGGCAAAAACATTGTCTGTTGGGAGATAAATCGCGTCACATTCGGTGACAATGGAGGTAGTTGCCTGCTGCACGTCATTGGTGCTGGCAACAGTACGTTCTACATATTTAATGTCCTTTGCGTCAAGGAGCGCCTTCGCTATATCCACCTGAAGCCGTGAATTATCCTCGCTGGAATTATACAGGAAGCCTACAGTTTTTACTTCCGGGCAGAGCTGGAACATCAGGTCAAATTGGGCTTCAATAGGATTCATGTCATTTGTACCAGAAACATTGGTGTTGGGTTTTTCATTGGATTCCACCAGCCCCGCCTCTGCAAAGTCGGTAACGGCTGTAGCAATGATAGGAATATCCGTGGTCTTGCCTGCTACTGCCTGGGCTGCAGGAGTTGCTATCGCCAGAACAAGGTCTACTTTATCGCCGACAAATTTGTCCGCAATTGTAGAAAGGTTATTCGTATCCCCCTGGCCATTCTGATAAACAATGGTTATATTTTCACCATCCTTATAGCCTTTTTCCTCTAAAGCGGCTACAAAGCCATCATGGGCGGCGTTCAGTGCAGGGTGATCCATTAGTTGGATAATGCCGATCTGTTTCTTTTCCCCGGTGCTGGCAGCAGCGGAAGAATTCCCACTGGAATTAGACGGCACTGTACTGCTGCTTGAAGTACCGGAATTACATGCCGCAAAAGATAACGTTATCGCCATCGCAAGAACGCTTGCAGCAAACTTACGGAATTTGCCCATAGGATAAGACCTCCAATAATCAATTAATATAAGCTGGCGCTTTACTAATAAAAAGCTTTAAAGGGACAATGCGCCAATACCAAGTATTATTATAAGGACTTCCTTATAATTGTCAATAGTTTTTTCTTGGAGAGTATGGAAATTAAACTTATTTTTTCACCTTTATGGCGTATTGTTCCTTTCCAACAATTTATTGCGGCATCTACAACCACACAATATGCAAAGGGGAAAATGTTAAATAAGAAATTGACTTCCTGAATGGATGTAGTTATAATAAAACAAATCGTAATAAATGACATTGTGGAGGAGATTTTATGTTACGAACAGAGGCGCAAACCAGCGCTCCGAATCCAGCTAAAGGCACCAGCCTCAGCAAAAAAATTATTTTTAAAATGGCATTAATTGTCGCTGCAATATTTTTTATTACAATTTTAGCATCTGCCATTCTTGCTGCAAAGGAATTAGTCCAGGCTAATAGAGAAAGGCTGACAGCAATTGCTTATGAAAACGCGTTTCTAATTTCAAACGAGATTGAAACATCCTATGGAAAAACGGTGGGATTCGCTGGTTCCCTCCGAAATATTTCCACATTAAACCCAAAAGAACAAAGGAACGCAATTGATACTGCTTTAGTAGGGCTTTTGGAAGGCGGAGACGGCTTTCCGACGGCATTTGCTTATTTTGAACAGAACACCATTGCAGACGCCAATGGGCAGCCCTATGCGGTACATAAAAAGGACATTGCCTATGAAGCGGTTGTATATCCAAATGAAGATAAGTCTGGATACCTTTTTGAAAAACATGAAGATGCTTTCGATACCTATGAAAAAGAGTATTATATACAGATTAAGAAAACCGGAAAACCTTATATAATGGATCCTTATGTATACCAACTGATGGGCAAAGATATTATGATGATAAGTATTATATCGCCTGTCTGGGATGCAGAAGGGGATTTTCTTGGCGTATCTGGGGTTGACGTGGCATTGGACGATATGCAGGAACACTTGTTAGTCAGCACTGATTATAGTTCTGCCCACTTGTTGGCGTTATCAGCAGACGGAACCATTTTAGTAGATTCTGCTGACGGTTCTAAAGTAGGCCAATACGCCTCCAATGTTGGATATACTGCCATGGCAGAAAATGCTAATAAACTTTATTCCATGGCTGAAGGGGAGCATATAAACAGCCGCTCTATTATTATGGACGGAAAGAACTTTAGCACAGGAAGGAATGGGATATCTGTATCCATCCCATTAACCGTAAACGGAAAAACCAAGTGGACGTTACATATGACGGTTGACAGTCTCGAATTCTATGGCCCTATTATTGAGGGAGCAGGAAAGCTAACCTTTATGGTGGTTTTATTGGGGATTATATTATTAGCTGTGGTTAACCGTATCATTAAAAAATCCCTGGAACCTATCAAAAGAATTACCGATGGAGCCTCTAAATTGGAAGCAGGGAATTTAAATATTCATATTGACATCCATTCTAACGACGAGTTAGGCCGTCTCTCGCAAGCTTTTAACCATATCAGCGCCACAATCAATAATTATGTTAAGGATATCTCTGAGCAGTTATCACAAATGGCGGATAATAATATGGATATTACCATCACGCAAAATTATATTGGCGACTTTATCCCTATCCAGGTCTCTATTGAAAAGATTTCAAAATCTTTAAACGAGACGTTACATCAAATTGTGCTTTCAGCAGATGAAGTTTCTGCAAGTTCAGATAGTGTGTCCTCTAGTGCACAGCTGCTTTCAAACGGCTCTGTAGATCAGGCAGCAGCTATCGACCAACTGGCAGTTTCAATAGAAAGCTTATCAAAGGATGCAGCAGCTAATGCAAATGATGCGCAGACCGCCAATATTACTGCTTCTGAAGTAGGACGCCATATCAGGGAAAGCAACCATGAAATGGAATGTCTAATTCGTGCAATGTCAGATATCAGCCATTCTTCTAATGAAATTGAAAAAATTGTAAAAACCATTGAAGATATCGCCTCACAGACAAATCTGCTGTCTATCAACGCTTCTATAGAAGCTGCAAGGGCAGGCGTAGCAGGAAAGGGATTTGCAGTTGTTGCAAATGAAGTCCGTGAATTAGCTGAAAAGAGTGCGGAGGCGGTCAACCAAACGGCTGCTTTAATTGAAAGCTCCCGAAAAGCTGTGGAAAACGGTATAGGGATTACAGACAAAACGGCAGCCTCCCTCGCAGCAGTCGTAGAAGGATCTGAAGATATTTTAAAATTTATGGATAAAATCAGCGGGGCTTCACAAAATCAAAAGGCCGTATTGGAACAACTTACAGAAAACGTAGATTTAATCAGCAATGTTGTTCAATCTAATTCTTCTTCCGCCCAGAATAGCGCCCTAACAAGCCTAGAGTTATCCGGCCAATCCAAACGTTTACACGAACTGGTAAACCGTTTTCATTTAAAACAGATGTAAAAAAGAACCTTTTTAAAACCCGTCCCCATAAACAATGCCGTTTATGGGGACGGGTTGGGTTATTTTGGCCATAAAAGAATATAAGACAAATGAATAAATCGGTTTTTATAGAAAGTTTGGGATTTCTGTTGACAACCAGGAAAATATTTGCTATAATAGCAAAGCAATATGTGGAACCCCCTTTTGTATGGGCCATTAGCTCAGTTGGCAGAGCACTTGACTTTTAATCAAGGCGTCCGGAGTTCGAATCTCCGATGGCTCACCTTTTTAAAAAAAGCTGGAAAAACGGGAATGTTTTTCCAGCTTTTTTTGAACTTTATACAGGACAGGGCTTTTTAAGGAGCGCAGCAAAGCTGGACGCCTTAAAAAGCCCTGATTGCATCATAAGATTTGCCCAAAATTTTTATGCCCTTTAAAATATACTACTCCAACTGGAAATCAACGGCTTTCAGCAATTCAAGATCTTCCTGTTTTCCCGTATCCTGAAGCACACTAATCCGTTTCGACTGGTTCAAAATAGCCTGTTCAACCAAATTCCGCGCCATTCTTCCATTCCCATTTTCCTTTGCACCCTCCAACTGCTTCCTGGCAAAGTAATGGTACAAAGGAATGTGGGAATCCTCATCCAAACGATATCCTTTCCCTACGGCGATCTGTGCAGTAATTTCCATCAATTCATCTGCTGTATAATCCGGGAATTGGATTACATTAGGGAACCTAGATTTCAGGCCGGAATTTGCAGACAAAAACTGTTCCATCTCAACAGAATACCCTGCAAGGATAACAACCAGGTCATCCCTGTTATCCTCCATCCCTTTGACAAGGGTATCGATTGCCTCCAGCCCAAAGGAATCGTCATGGCCGCGGTATAAGGAATACGCCTCATCAATAAATAAAACGCCGCCTAATGCAGATTGAATGACCTGCGTTGTAAGGGGGGCGGTATGCCCCACATACCTTCCGACTAAATCAGCGCGGGTAACTTCAACAAGCTGGCCGCCGGATAAAGCCCCGATTGCCTTCAGGTATTTGGAAACCAGCCTGGCGATTGTTGTCTTACCCGTGCCGGGGTTTCCGGTAAAGATCATGTGCATGGAGGGCATATCGCCTTTCAACCCTTTTTCCTTGCGGACAGAAATCATCCGGTAATGGTTTTCCAGGGCAAGGACATAATCCTTAACCTGCTGCAAACCTACTACACGGTTCAGCTCTTCTTTCACCTTTGCAATTTCCCCTTGGTATTCTTTTGGGAGAAGGGAAAAGAGGTCGTTCCATTGTACGCTGGAATCAAAAGAAGCGATTAACCCCATATCGCCCTTACGGATTTCAATTTCACAGGGAACGGGAAAGTCCTCCCGCAAACGGTATTCCGCCAGGGCGCGGTAGCAGCGGTCAGATGCCTGCGCCATGCCATGGATACCAGACGCCAGGGAAAAAGAAGAACGGAAATAAGATTCCATAGCCTCCCTGCCGCTGACCATAAAGCCCAATTTCTGTTGGGCGCGCTCTACAATATCATCTGCCATATTGGCGGCAATCGTCCGAACCTGCTTATTTTCCAGCGGAACCGTTTCGCAGTGGTCATCCATAGCGTTTAGGAACGCCGCCCCCATCACATCTGCAACCTTTTCCCTTTTCCATCCTCCCTGGAATAGAAAAGCAAGGTATTTCCCGGAGGGACGGAGTTCCCCCACCGCCCCGGCAGTCAGGGCGCTGCCTGCCTCTACCAGCATACCTTTTTGTTCCACATACCGTTTATCAAGGCGCAGGGCGCGCTGGCGGGCAAGGCGGACAATCATGCTTCTTACTGCTGGGTGGCAGCTTTCACATCCTTCCAACGCCACCACCGGGGCCTCCTGGCGGAGCGCCCGGTAAAGATCCTGAACAAAAAGTTTTGTATCTTCCTGTTCGCTATACAGGGTAAGATCCAGCGTTTCCACCTGTCCGCATTTAAGTGCCCCCCGTCTTGCAAGTTCCTCCACCACGGCATATAAACCCGCGTGGCGGCCGCTCCCCTGGGGGCCGGTAATTAAAATAAGCCCTTGAACCTCCTGCTCTTTCCGTTCCATAACCAGGGGGCGTTTAAAGGCAATACTTAACCCTTTAAGATATTCCCGCTGTCCTATAACCTGGCTTTCCAAGGTTTCCGCCAGGCCGGAAAATGCCGCTATACGGTCGATGGCTGTTTGATGGCGCTGCTGTCCCCTTTCATGGGAAACAGTTGATACCCCGTCCTTCTCTAAACGGCGGCGGATTTCTTCCAACTGGTTTTGTGTATCTTCTATCACGTCGTTTATCTTTTGGCTATGAGCAGAATTTTCCGGCGGAAAGATTATTCCTTCTGCCTCCAAATTATCATTTTCCTCTGAGGTCTCCGTTTCAAGACGCTGGACTTCTTCTCCTGTACGGACAATATCTTCATTCGTTTGACGTTCTAACCGCTCCATCTGCCGCCGCACCCGCTCTATTGTTTCCTGCGAAGGTGTACCGCCCCGACATCCTCCTACGGCCTTTCCTCCCAAGAAAAATGAATTCAATAATTTATCAATATCGTTTTTCATGGCTTCCTCCCCTATATGGGTTTCGGTTTCCCTCTGTGTTGAGACATTTGCCCTTTTCTTTTTGCAACTTTCTTCTCTATGGCCGTTTTTCCGTTATTTCATTGCTTCTTGTAATATAATAGCATTATACATAGGGGAAAAATAGGGAACAATAGCAGAAGTTGATTTTTTTAGCGGACTCGTTTCTCTATTCCTTATTGTAACATTTTTTGGCTCTTACCGCTACCCTTTGTTGCAACAAATTTGAAGATTTTTTTCTGATATTCGACACTTTTTTCAACTATTGTGGGAATTTACTTTATACGTGGGTACAGCCTGCTACATAGTTATAGTGGGGCATATATGTCAATAAAACGCATTTATTTTGGAACTTTTGGAAAATTTACAATTTGATCAAAAAATGATGGACATTTTAGTAGAAAGCTTGTATAATAGATATCAACATCTTAATACATAAAGGAGCTGTTTTTTTATGGCAAACGATCCCATCATTATTCCCTCAGATGAGGATATCCAGGCAAATAAAGGCATGGCAGTTCTAAGTTATATCGGCATCCTTTTCCTGGTTCCCATGCTGGCAAGAAAAGATTCTGAATTCTGCCGTTTTCATGTAAATCAAGGTCTTATACTGTTTATTATTGAAATAATAATTAACATTGCAACCATGTTTATCTCTTTTGTGGGTATTTTGGGCATTGTTACCTTTGTTTTCATGATTATGGGAATTATAAACTGTGTAAAGGGAGAAGTAAAACCCCTTCCGCTTATTGGTGGGATTCAGCTTTATAAATAAGGTTCCCTTTTACAAAGGAGACGGGCGAACCTGGTTGGGTTCGCCCGTTTTTTTGCTGGCAGTTGACAGGTTTGTATTTTATGCGCTGGGCAGTGCAGGCGGAAACGTCCGTAAATTCATATGGGTTTGATGAAAAGTCCCTCTAAAATTATTAGGTTATCGGTCTTAGGCACGCCATCATCCGCAAACCGTTGGTTTGCTGGATGGCTGCAAGAGGGAACTTGGA